>CAZCXA010000005.1:0-6502 GCA_964502565.1 uncultured Pseudomonadales bacterium | reverse complement strand
CCTAATGCCAACTCAGTAATCATGCTACTAGTGGCAATGGCCGCGACACAGCCAAAGGTTTCAAACTTGATATCTGCAACTATCTCTTCCCCTTTTTTGTTTCTACCAACTTTTAAATACAACTTCATGACATCACCGCAGAGTGGGTTGCCAACCATACCTACGCCGTCCGCATCTACCATACCTCCAAAGTTACGCGGGTGCTGAAAATGGTCAATGGTTTGAGGTGTATAACTCATGATTTTTTATAGATTAGTGCTTGAGCAACTGTTGTGTTTAAGATCGAGTTTTTCAGGTTTAAAAGGTGAGATTTCTCTTAAACTTGCCACCACTTTTGGTAAAACCTGAATTACTTTATCAACCTCTTGCTGAGTCGTCCATCTACCTAAACTAATACGTAAAGAGCCATGCGCCTGCACCGCGGTTAAGCCGGTGGCCAACAAGACTCGGCTGGGCTCCAGCTTGGGCGATGAACAAGCTGAACCGGTTGAAACTGCAATGCCATGCTGATCCAAACCTAGTGCCAATGATTCCCCCTCAATAAAATCAAACCTGAAGTTTAAAATGTTATAAACTCGATGCTTGGGGTGACCATTGAGATATGAGTATGGCACGGTTTTTAAAATCTTGGTACTTAATCGATCCCTGAGTTGGATAATATCTTGCGATTCTTCTTTTTGATTTTTTAAAGCAACCTCTAAAGCTTTGGCAAACCCAACAATACCAGGCACATTAAGCGTAGACGATCTAATGCCCCATTCCTGAGAACCGCCATGAAGCAGTGGTCTTAACTTTAAGTTTTCTCTTTTATATAAAAAAGCAATGCCTTTTGGGCCATAAATTTTATGAGCTGAGCTGGTTAGTAGATCGATCTTCATCTGGTTAACATCGATCGGAATCTTGCCATAGGTTTGTGCTCCATCAACATGAAAGACTGTATTATTAGCCCGACACAACTTACCAATTTCAGCAATAGGCTGAATCGTGCCGATCTCATTGCTAGCATGAATTACTGAAACCAATAAAGTATTGTCATCAAGTAGCTCCTTTAGCTTACTCACTTGGACCATGCCATACTGGTCAACTGGAGCAATGGCTAGCTCAAAACCCTGCTTGGCCAACCAGCGCGCACTCTCAAACACACAATCATGCTCTACAGCTGAGATGATAATCTTTTTTTTCTTACTAGTAGAAGCGAAAGCCAACCCTTTCAAAGCCAAGTTGTTACTTTCAGTGGCAGAACTGGTAAAGATGATCTCTTTTGGCTGGGCTTTAATGGCGTGCGCTAACTTTTGACGCGCGCTCTCAACAGTTTCATAAGCAGACTGACCTGCCCAGTGAATCGAGGCAGGATTACCAAAGTCCTGATTGAGATATGGCAACATGGCTTGCACCACAGCTGGATCAACAGGCGTGGTCGAGGCATAATCAAGATAAATTTTTTGCAGATGATTGGCCATACTGATTAAGAGTTACTATTAAGTAAACTGATTAAGAGTTGCTATTAAGTAAACTGGCTAAACTCACTTGATTCATGGTTGAGACTAATGAACACTGGATCTTTTCCCAACCGTCTTTGGCTAAACAAGTTGATTGCAGTTGACAACTTTCTAGATTGTTAGATAAACAATCTGCCAAACACACCCTTTCCTCTAAAGCGCAGACAATATCACCCAACGAGATTTGAGTTATCGGCTTAGCCAAAGAAAAGCCACCAGCACTGCCACGCTGGGATTTAACCAAACCAGCTTGTTTTAATTCTTGAATAATCTGTTCTAAAAAAGCTCGAGGAATCTTTTCTGATTCTGAAATCTGGTTCACCGAGATCGTTTTGTTTTGCAGAGCTAAGTAAATCATGGCTCTGAAACCATACTTGATTTTTTTATTGACTTTAATCATAAAAAAAAGAATTCTGACTTAATTAGTCATGATTATAAAACAAGATACCCACTCTCGTAAAGAAGGAAATTTCTCCTGCAGAATTAACAACTGATGACAAAAATTAAACCTAGGATACTTAAATGCTACTCGATCGCATAAGTAATAGTGACCGTGATCTTGATCTCACTGGTGCCAGTATGGATTTCAGTGGCTGGCTCTGAGCTATCTAATAAAGCTGAGAAGGCTTTCTCTGAATATACCGGCCGGGCGTAGTCATCCTCAAAAGTCTCAAAGTAACTGATCAATCTTCCTAGTCTAAAGCCAGCAGTTTTCGCTGCTTTTTGTGCTCTTTCTTTAGCTTGTGCCACAGCTTTTTGTCTAGCCTCATCAATGTATTTTTCTTGATCATCAACCCCAAAAGTTAAACTGTTCATAACATTAGCTCCGCCAGCTACTGCCTCATCAACAGCACTGTTTACCTTGTCTAGATCTCTAATAGTAATCTTAACTGTTGTAGAGGCCTCGTAGCCCGTGATTCTTTGGTTTTGATCCCGCCAATCAATGATTGGACTAATATTATAAGATGCGGTCTTGATATCACGATCAATATTAATACCCAACTCTTTCATACGTTGTACAACATTATTCATTACCTGATTCATCTGGGTTTGCACTTGATCAACCGTGACACCACTTTCTCTAAAACCAACCGAGAGATAGGCGGTGTCAGGTTTAACAGCAATCTCACCTTCTCCTGAGACCCAAAAACTATCAACTTCGTTAGAGACTAGACTATTAACTGAAAAAGGGAAGGGACCGACCAGCTTGTTAAAAGCAAATAACGCCATGAAAAAGAAAAGGATAATTAAGAACGGAGTAAAAGAAAATTTTTTTTCTTGCATAGAGTGTTATTTTTCAAGGTTATAAAAAATAAATAGTTGATAATAAACTAATCATAGCATTTTTTTTAAAAATAAAGTTAACTGTTAGCTACAAATATTCAAACTAGGATTAAGCCGTAGTCTAAAGATAATATCTTTTAAAATAAGAGACCGAACAACTTGAAGTTTAAAATATTACTAAAACAGGTGAATTGCCAATATTTCTTATATTGATGATAAACTGTTTACAAATCATATATTATATTTTTTTAACTATTAGATTAAAGGATTGATAAATGGGTTTATTTTTATGATGCTATAATTTAATTATAGAGAAAAAAAGCGAGTATTAAAATAAAAAAAATAATTTAAATTTACCTTGAGTAGAAAATGGTTAAAAAACAGAAAATATATTTATTTGGTGTTGTTGCCATTGCAATTTTTTTTATCATGACCTTGTTATTAAATTTACATTTATCAAAAATTAAAAATATTCCAAAATTTCAGAATCAAGCAATTACTACAAAAAGACAAACTCTCATACCTCTCGATAATAAAATATATTTTGGAGCTTTTGCCAACTTTGGTTTCACTGAGGATGATGTTACTAAAGAAAAGATTGAAGAGTTTGAAAAACTTGTTGGAAAAAAAATTGCTTGGGCATACTTTTCAAATAATTGGTTCGGTGACATCTCTTTTCCCACGGAAACGGTAGCCCTGCTAAGAGAAATGGATATTACGCCATACATACGGTTAATGCCTAGACAAAACTTTAGTAACAATCCATACGATCATGAATACACTTTGGAAAAAATTAGCAATGGCGAGTTTGACACCGAACTCTATGACTGGGCTGTAGAAGCAAAGGAGAGTGATGTCCCAATTATGATTGAGTTCGGCACTGAGGTGAATGGCAATTGGTTTCCCTGGAACGGAGAAAAAAATGGTCAAGACACACCAGATGGTTATGGAGATCCTCTTATTCCTGATGGTCCGGAAAAATTTATTGATGCGTATCGTCATGTTATTGAGATTTTTAGACAAGCAGGCGTTGACAACATAACTTGGGTTTATCATATTAATGCTGTTAGCGAACCTCAAAAAAACTGGAATGAACTGTTTTCATACTACCCGGGAGATTCATATATTGACTGGATAGGCGTAAGTGTTTATGGAGCGCAAAATGAGCCTGAACAATGGATTTCATTCGAAAATGTGTTTCACAATGCCTATAAGGAAACCACTAACAAAACAAATAAACCTATCTTGATTGCTGAATTTGCTGTTCACGAGAGCCAAGATTTGTCAAAAAAAAGCATGTGGTTAGATGAAGTTTTTGATGCTTTACTAACAAATAGATATCCTAAAGTTAAAGGTGTTGCCTATTGGCACTCAAACTGGAAAAACCAAGAGGGTGTTGAACACAAGTTGCGCTTAGATTCTAGCCAAGAAACATTACAAACATTTCGCTTTGGCATAGCCAATGATAGGTTTGTGTCAACAACACAGTTTGCCAAACCCTAACTAGCGATTTTCCAAAATGGAAATAATTCTCTTTGTTGCCAAACCATCTCCATAAGGATTGTCCCAATCTTTTTTTGATTCCAACATAAAGTCCACAGCCTCAATAATACTGTTGGAGCCATTCTTGACTAAGATGTTAGCACCCACATCAACACTCTCTGGTCTTTCGGTGCTGTCGCGGAGTGTAACGCAAGGTATTTTCAATACGCAGGCTTCTTCTTGCAAACCACCTGAATCAGTAATTACTAACTGACTGTTATCTAATAGCCAAATCATATCAAGATATCCAACCGGTGAGATAACTTTTAAATTCAGAATATTGGTCAGATGCTCATGTAGTTGAAACTCTATTAGTTTATTTTTAGTTCTTGGATGAATTGGCCAAATAAATAACAGGCCTCGCTTGACTGAAACTTCCTCAATCGCTTGCAAAATATGCTTTAAGTTATCCTTTGAGTCCGTATTTGACGGTCTATGAATGGTTAGCAAAACATACTTAGATTCTTGAGCTAAAATTTTCTTTGATATAGTTGATTTTTGTTGCGCTATTGAACGATTCTGAGTTAAGGCATCAACAATGGTGTTCCCGGTAAGGTGTATTTTGGCGTGGGGAATACCTTCATTAATTAAGTTAATTTCTGCTTTTTTAGTAGGTGCAAAATTCCAGGTGGAAACATGATCTGCAATAATTCTATTAATCTCTTCAGGCATAGTTCTATCAAAACTTCTCAGACCAGCCTCAACATGTGCGATTGGAATATTTAATTTTGCAGCCGCAATAGCTCCTGATAGGGCTGAGTTTGTATCTCCTTGCACAATAACTAAATCTGGCGTCTCAGCTATTAAGATTTTTTCAATTTTTTCCAACATCTGCCCAGTTTGCTCGGCATGTGTGCCTGAACCAATGTGAAGATTATAAGATGGGTCAGGTAATTGTAATTCATTCCAAAAAATTTGATCCATGTTTTGATCATAATGCTGTCCAGTATGGACGGTAATAAAAGGTATCTGCTTTAGTTGACACTCTTTGACGATAGGGGCTAATTTAATAATTTCAGGTCGAGTGCCAAATACAAAGCAATATCTTTTTGAAACTGACTTCATATTAGGTTGTCCTTGCTTCTGCTGTGCGCTCGGTTTTGTACCAAGAAATATTTTCAGGGTGAAAAAGTGAGTTATAAATAGCCTCTACTCTTGGTATGGCCTGCACTATCATAAATATAGGAAGAAATAAAAAAAGCTTAATTGAGATGAAAATTTTTTTATTAAGTCTCATGTTTGGATCTATATAACTGGATATAGATCGATAAACAAACCCATAAGCATCCCACACAAAAAAAGACAAGATGAACAAAAAGATGCCATAGCTAAGAATTAAGGGATTGAGTAATAAGTGCGGACGATAAATAATAAAAGCTAGCGATGCTATTGGTAATCCTAAATCAAAAATGAATCTGAATTGAGAGAAAAGAATTTTATTAGTAAAATATAATTTTTGAGATAGCTTAAGAGGTGAGTTTAAGATTTGTTTGAGAACGATAAAATAACCTCTCACCCATCTCTCCCTCTGCTTGCGATAAACCTGAAACTTGGCAGGGGTTTGCTCAATCTCAGGAGAATAAAGCCACTCACCAACCGTGTTTTTTAATACAAATAACTTTAAAGCTAGCTCAGCATCCTCAACTAAAGCTTGATGATTCCAACCCTTCACATCCTTGATATATTGCGTGTCAATAAAATAATTTGTCCCAGCTAAAAATTGTAAGGCTCCCTGTTTTTGTAATCTAATTGGTAACTCAGTCAAATGATGAAGTGCTAACTCAAGACTAGCAGCAACCCCTACCAACCTAGCTTTAGAAAAATTACCAACTTGAAATACAGAGCCTTGCAGAATCTTGCTTTTGTCTCTCAATCTTTTATAAGCAACCTCCTTGAGCACATCCTTGCTCAACCGACCATCAGCATCTAAAACTCCGATCATATCTAGATTAAATTTACCAACTTTTTGCAGGCAGTAATTTAAAGCTCGTCCTTTAGTTGAAACCGCATAATTTTTTACTCGACTACCAAATGCACCGCTATACCATTTTGGAACTTGAACAATATAAATAAATTTTTTACCATATTTTTGATGTAACTCGTTGGCTGTTTTTTGAGCCACCTCTTTTGTGGTCAAGACTTGATTAGCTTCCAGTTCCCGTTCATCAACAATGACA
>CAZCXA010000004.1:0-42949 GCA_964502565.1 uncultured Pseudomonadales bacterium | reverse complement strand
CCCACGACGCACAGCTTAAAAGGCTGTCGCTCTAACCGACTGAGCTACGGACCCGATGTTAATGATAAAAAATATTACAAGGCATTATTATACAACAGTTGCCTTTCAATTTCTTTTCAAATAATCTTTATTGAGATACCTTTAAATCTTGAACCGGTTGTAAAAACCTTTTTTAATCTTTTTAAGCTCGTGACACATATTTGCCAGTAGTAGTGTCAACTATCAACCTCTCGCCTTGCTTAATAAACAACGGCACCTGCACCACTAAGCCGGTTGACATGGTCACCGGTTTAGTGCCAGCACTACTGCGGTCACCTGCTACGGCTTCTTCGGCCTCAACAACCTCCATCTCGATCTTCATCGGCATAATCACGGTCAGAGGTTGGT
Organism: uncultured Pseudomonadales bacterium; assembly: GCA_964502565.1. GTDB lineage: Bacteria > Patescibacteriota > Microgenomatia > UBA1400 > PJMF01 > CAYVBW01. Next base: position 42,562 of record CAZCXA010000004.1, on the reverse strand, counting down.
CTTTATAGATGATCACATACGCCTTAATTTCAGGTACTAGATAATCTTTTTTAGTGCCTAAGACAGATAAAGCCACCTCCAGTTGTTCATAATTATATGGATCCATGAACACTGCCTGATCTCCAGTAGTGTATAAAAACTGCATCTCTCGTGACTCAACCTCGATCTCATCTAAGACATCATGTGATTTAAAAACATAATCAACAACCCCTCCAGTGACCAAGTTTTCCAGTTTTGTTTTGGTAAAAGCCGAGCCTTTGCCTGGCGAAACAAACTTCTTTTTCACCACTTTGTGAGGTTTATCAAGGTGCATCAAGTACATGCCGGTTTCTATATTGCCTGCTTTTATTTTTGTCATCTTGAAAATTCTAACCGATATATTAGAAACTTGCAAAATCTATTTTTTAAAGCTAATAAAATTTTAAGATTGCTGACGGCAGTTGTAAATATCGAAAAAACTAGAAGTTTTACTCTGAAATTAATCACCTGTATCAATCAAGTTACCGAGTTAGGCACAAAATCAGCAACCCTTGACACTGTCTGCTAATTTGTTATATTTATTATTAGCAGTTATAAATTAAGTCTGCTAATTTGCAGAGAAAGGCAAGATATGGATATAGTTCCATTTCAACCATTTAGAATGCTCGGCCGTTGGCCTGAGATTTGGGATGACCAGGAATGGCCATTAACTGCCTCTGGCTCAAACAACCTTGATTTGTTCGAGACCGAAACCTCGATCGTGGTTCGAGCCAATGTTGCAGGAGTTGATGCAGAAGAGATTGATCTAACCTTTGAGGATGGCACGCTCTGGATTAAGGCTGATAAAACCGAGGAAAAAGAGGATAAAGAAAAAACGCATTACGCCAAGTCATCCTGGAGCTATTCTTACAAAGTAGTGATTCCAGGAAAGATTGATGCTAGTAAAGAGCCTCGGGCAGAGGTTGACAACGGTGTTCTAACCGTGACATTCAAAAAGACCGAGTTGTCAAAACCTAAAAAACTAAAGGTGATGGCAAGAGCGAAAAAATAATTAAGTTTAATCTAAGCCAGGGTGAAACTTGCATAATCTTGCAGGTTTACCCTGGTTGTTTTTACTGCCTGGTTGCTTTTACTGCCCTGGTTTTTTTTACTGTCAGGATGCTTTTACCGCCCTGGTTTTTTTTACTGCCCTAGATGCTTTTACCGCCCTGGTTGTTTTTACTGCCCTGGTTTTTTTTACTGCCCTGGTTTTTAACAACAGTTTTCCATTGCCAACTACCAATGTTTGGTTTTTCTTAATTACTTGCTTGATCCATAACCCCCTTTACTCCAGCTCTAAAAGCCTCAAAAGTTTTAGTTGGTTGGTTGTGCTCATCAAAAAAACTAAACTGAGCAAACTGTCCTGGTGCCCCTCTCAACAAAAACGGTGTCACGCCAATCACTTGCGGATGTGACCAAACATGTTGAAAAGCATATAAGTAATAACTTTTCAACCAGGGGAGGGTGTAGCGATTTTCTGCCCAGCCGGTTTCAGTAATAATAACCTTGAACTCCCGACCGGTCTTCTTTTTTAAAAAGTTCAACTCATGCTCAAAACCACGCAAAGAGTTTTGAGTCGTGCGTTCAGGGCTGGATGAAAATGCAGGATTAGGATAAGAGTGAGAGTTCCACACATCAACATGATCAAAAATCCAAGGATTATACTCCAACATCTTGTTAAGATAGGTAAACGCCTCCATAGTTTGAGCACCATTAGACGCAGCCAGGTCCATAGCTGCTGGCATCACAACATAGTTAGCCTTTTCAGTTTTTGCCCAGCTGGTAGTAAACTCTAAAGTTTGTGTATAAGTTAAGGGATCCACCCTACCTCCCCATTCTTGAGCATGGTTAACCTCGTTAAAAACAATCACAAACCGTTGTTCAGTTGGCCAACTTAATTGATTCATAAAACTGAACAACTTAACAATATCGTATCTTGATGGCCGAACCCAAACGCCAGGCTCGCTGTGATAGGTTGCTAAACGCACGATCGGAATAAACTTGTATCTTTTACAATCTTTAAAAAAGCTCTGCCACGTCTCTAGTTGATTAAGGTCATTGGCTGTGAGCGGGATGGTTAAAAAATGCCAATCATCTTGCATTGACCCCTCTTTTAACAGAGTTCTAGCACTCTCAAGATCTCCTGGAGATAAGATATGAACACCTAAAGTTTTATCTTCAAAAGCATAACTTACCACTGGAATAGCCAGCGCCACAAACATCAACCAAGATAAAAAAATCAAGATGATCTGCTTATGTCTATTCATTGCAAACTTGATTGCAAACTTCATTGTAAACTTCATTGTAAGCTTCATTGCAAACTATAGGATATCATTTCTTGTGTAATTTTGCACCAATCAATCCATTTCGTTATACTAAAGTTATGAAAAAGATTTGGTCAGCACTTATCTGGTTATCAATCACGACAGGCTTAGTCTTAACCAGCATCGCTGTGTTTCATCTTAATTTTGAGTATCCTCAAAACCCGATGGTTGTCCAAGAACTACAACAGGTCAGTATCGGAGCCAATAATCAGGACGAGGGTCAGATTCAAGGTATCCAAAGCAATATTGAGCTTGAGGACGGCCGAGCCGAGATTGTTGCTAATTTTTTAACTCAACACAACTCTCCCTTAACTCCTCATGATTATTATGGACAAGTTTTAGTTGAGATCGCAGATCGTTATGATCTGGATTTCCGGTTCCTACCAGCAATCATGATGGAGGAGAGTAACCTGTGTAAAAACATCCCAGAAGGAAGTTATAACTGCTTAGGGTTTGGGATTCACTCTCGAAGCACTCTGGGATTTGACAGCTATGAAGCCGGTTTTGAACGCGCCGCCAGCGAACTCCATGCAAACTATGTTAAGCAGGGTAGAATCAAGGTGTCAGAGATTGCTCGCAAGTATACCGCAAGCGTTGAGAAATGGACCAACTCGGTTAATCAGTGGATGGCAGAGATGAAGTATGATGACAGACGTTTGGGGTTAGAAAAAAAAGATGATGCTAGTGTTTTAGAGTATGCTAGAACTGAGCAACCTTGATAGTTATAGGCTTAGCTATCTTAATAGTATTTCCTAATACTTCTATATATTTTGATGATTTTTGATGGTCTTTATTAGGGGGCTTGACAATCTTATAGTAATTGATTATAGTAATACATACCTCAGAAGGTTCTCCTCACCGGGAGGTACGTTCTGAGTCATAAAACCTCGATGAAAATCGAGGTTTTTTGTTTTTTCCGAGTTTTTTACTTTTTTCTGAGGTTTTTTTCTGAGGTTTTTTACTTTTTCTGAGTTTTATGTGCCGAAGAGAGGACTCGAACCTCCAAGGAATTGCTTCCACACGGTCCTAAGCCGTGCGCGTCTACCAGTTCCGCCACTTCGGCAAGAATCATTTATCTTAGAAAATCATCTCTAAAACAGGTTGGTTATGACGTTATTATATGATATCTTAAGCAGTGATGCACTATGATACGCGTTTATCCACCAGAGCCAGCAGAATCTCGATTAAAATCGAGCCGCCAGATAAAGTGGTGGTGGTTGCGCCAAGAAAGGCCTCAGCTAAAACCATTAAGAGGTTTGTTGAAAGCCAGGCTGACTGGATCAAGGCTCAACTGATTAAGGTTAAACAAAAACAACTGTTGATTGAGTCTGAGTCTCAAGTCATGATCTTCGGCAAAAACTATCAAAAAAAATATCAGTTTAACCCAGAGTTACCGATCGGTATTTTTACCAATCAGTTGTCAATCATCTTTAACTTTCCTGGTGCTGACTCTCAACAAAACCTAACAACTGTTAATAGAACTTTAAACAAAACTCTTACTAAGGAACTTGAGATTTTTCTAAAAAAAACTGCCAGAAGTTACTTGCAAAAACAAACCAAGATCCTGGCCGACAAGATGCAAGTAAGCTATCACAGCCTAACCTTGCGCAATCAAAAAACCCGCTGGGGTAGCTGTTCCAGCAATGGCAACCTGAGCCTTAACTGGCGGTTGGTACATTATCCATCTCAAATAATTGATTATGTGATCATTCACGAGTTGGCTCACTTAACCCATCACAATCACTCTAAAAAATTTTGGCAGTGTGTGGCACAGCATGACCCTGAGTTTAAGTTACATCGCAACTATCTAAAAAAACACGGAGTCTCGTTTTCTTAAAAATCAGTTCAGGAGTTTAAAATCTAGCATAACAAAATCTATTATAATAACCTCTATAATAACCTCATGATTGTAATTCACGGCGAGAACATCATCCAGTCACGCAACAAACTGATGCAGATCATCAACCAGGCTAAAGATGATAATATTTTAGTAGAGAGACTGGTTGCAAAAGATCTTGATTTACCACACCTAGAAAGCAAACTGCAAAAGACTGATTTATTTGGACACAGTAGAATGATTGTTATTGAGGAACTCCACAGCCTAAGCCGGTCAAAAAAGCTCACTGCCATGATCGAGCTACTTGTTAAATCTGATCTTGAGATCTGTTTGTGGGAAAAACGCCAGCTAACAGCCGTGATGTTAAAAAAACTGGGCAAAGCTCAGCTCTATGAGTTTAAGCTGGCAAACTCCTTGTTTAGTTGGCTTGACTCGTTATCCCCTAACAACTCAACCAAAACTCAACAGCTTAAATATTTTCAAGAAGCGATTGCGGAAAATGACGAGTTTATGTGTTTTGCCATGCTGGTCAGGCAAGTGAGGCTGTTAATTCAGGCGAGCAGTAACGGTGAGATAAAAGGTCCATACTTTGTGATCAACAAGATTAGATCTCAAGCCAGACAGTTTAGTTTACCCCAGTTGCTCAAACTTCATCAACAACTTTATCAGCTTGATCTTGAGATAAAAACCTCTACCAATCATCTAACCCTTTCTCAGTCAATCGAGTTAATAATCACGAACTTGTAGTGGTTAAGCACGAACTTGTAGTGGTTATTTAATCTAAATTAAAGTTATAACGCAGGTCAGGATAAACAAAAATCAAGTAAAAATAATTGAGTCACGCACACAATATTTAAAAATTACTCTTTAAAAAAGGAAAGATTATGACCGCACTCAACCTAGACTTTTTCAAAGCCTATGATATTAGAGGCATCTACCCAGATCAAGTTAATGAGGAGATCGCCTACAAGGTGGGCCAGGGTTTTGCCTCGCTTCTTCGTCAGGAAAATCCTGATAAAAAACTGTCTGTTGTTGTGTCTCGAGATATGCGCCCCTCATCAATCAAGCTCCATGAAAAACTGGTTGCGGGATTGGTGGATACTGGAGTAGATGTGGTTGATATCGGTCTAAACACTACCCCTACTTTTTACTTTGGCGTTGGTTTTTATGGTCACGATGGTGGTATTCAAATCACAGCCTCGCACAACCCTGGTCAATATAACGGGTTTAAGCTGGCACGGGCTAAGGCCAGACCTGTTGGCGAAGGAACAGGGATGGAGGAGCTAAAAGCAAAAGTTGAGCAAGCAGAGTTTTTACCAACTACTGACAAGGGTGTTGTTAGCCAGTTTGACCACACTCTTCAAGATCAAGTTAAGGAAGTGTTAAAACAGGCTGATCTCAACAAGATCAAGCCGTTTAAGATCGTGGTTGATGCTTCTAACTCGGTAGGTGCTTTAGATATGTCAGCAATTTTTCCAGATTTACCTTGTGAGTTGATCCCGGTTTATTTTGAGCTGGATGGCACCTTTCCCAATCATGACGCTGATCCATTAGTGCCTGAAAACTTGATTGACCTTCAAAAAGCCATGAAACAAGAACAAGCTGATATTGGCATTGCTCTTGATGGCGATGGTGATCGGATGTTTTTCTTGGATGAAAACGGCGAGGAAGTGCCTCAGGCGATCTTGCGAGGCATTATGGCCCAGATTGCCTTAAAAGAAAATCCAGGCTCAGTTGTTTGTTATGATATTAGACCTGGTAAGATTACTCAAGATATGATTGACGAGGTAGGCGGTAAGGCTGTGATTACTCGCGTTGGTCATTCACTGATCAAGGCTAAAATGGAAGAGGTTGACGCAGTCTTTGGTGGTGAGTCTTCTGGTCATTATTTTTACAAAACAGAGTTTGGCACTTTTGATATGCCTTTAGTTTTACTGGTGAAGTTTTTACAGTTCGTCAGCGAACAAGACAAACCTTTATCAAAGATCATTGCACCTTATAAAAAATATTACCACTCGGGCGAGATTAACTCAGAGGTTCAGGACAAGCAGGGTGTAATGGATAGGTTGATAGAAAGATATCAAGATGCTGAGATTTCACGCCTTGATGGTGTTACCATTACTTATAACGATTATTGGTTTAATGTTCGACCGTCTAACACCGAGCCAAAACTAAGATTAAATCTGGAGGCGGTTAGCCCGGAAGTGATGGAGGAAAAACGAGATGAGGTACTAGCTATTATTAGAGAATAAAATAACTTGAGCAGTTTATTTAGAATATATTATGGTTAAGACAGACTCCTTTTTTAAGGATTAGCTAGAAGATTGTGTTAAAAAATAACCAGATATTTATTGATAATCTGGTCTTTATCTAACTAAAAATTTACTTAAAAAAAGTTATAATAATTAAACTTTAATAAAAGAATATGACTCAAGATAACTCAGCTCACACCAACTGCCTTGACTCTCTAGAAAAAATACAAGCCATTGATAAACAAAACGTACTTGGCTCGATCAAGGCGCTGGCTGACCAAGTTCGGCAAGCCTGGCAAGAAACTCAATCTCTTGAAATAAAATTGGCCACTGCTCCTAGCAACATCACGGTCGCAGGCATGGGTGGTTCAGCCATCGGCGCTGATGTTGTCAAGCATGCCTATAAAAACGAGCTAACAGTCCCGTTTAATATTGTTAACGATTATGAGTTACCTGGATATATAAACAAAAACTCATTAGTGATCCTCTCTAGTTATTCTGGAAACACTGAAGAGATCTTAAGTTGCGCTCAACAAGCAAAAGAAAAAAAAGCTCAAGTATTGGTTATCACACAAGGTGGCAAGTTAACTGAACTTGCTAAAAAAAATAACTATCAAGGATATATCATTAAGCCTGACCATAATCCGTCAGATCAACCCCGCATGGCGATTGGCTACGCGGTTGTTGGATTGCTGGGTTTGTTAAACAAAGCTGGATTGATCAAGATTAACAATAACGAGATTGAGGAAGTGATCGCGGTTATCTTAGCTCAGATGTGTTTGTGCTCTGTTGAGCAACCAGTGGAAGAAAATCCTGCAAAAACTATTGCCTACACCTTGGTTGATCGTCGACCCAATCTAGTTGCGTCTGAGTTTTTAACCGGAGCTACACATGTCGCTTGCAATCAATTTAATGAAAACTCAAAAACTTTTGCTAACTACTATCAAGTTCCAGAAATTAATCATCACTTGCTGGAAGGGTTAAAACTTCCTTTTAGTAACAAAAATGATAACTTTTTTATCTTTTTTAACTCTCAACTTTATCACTTAAAAAACCAAAAACGGATTAGCCTAACTCAAGAAGCAGTTGATAAATATGAAATAGAAACCATGCAGATCGAGTTAAAAACTCAGGCCAAACTCTATCAAATCTTTGAGCTGATCACCTTAATGGCTTATGCTACTTTTTATTTATCCATCTTAAACAAGATTAATCCCAGCGAGGTACCCATGGTTGACTGGTTTAAGAAAAAATTGACAGAGTAGGGCTCTATTTCAGTTGTAAACCAAGAAATGGCTTTTGAGTTTTTTTAAAAGTTCTCTTTTCAAGAATAACTTAATTGAGTTATGATAAACTTAAGCAAGGAGTGTGGCTAAACATTATTAGCTAACACACTTCTTAGGTTTTAACTTATCTTAACCATGCCCATTGTCAATCCTGCCCGCCAGTTTTTACAGTTCCCCAAATCTGAAGTTGGTCTTTATGCGCTTGATCTAGCCAATCTGGCAAAAAACAAGATCCCGTTGCCATTAACTTACTGCGTGCCGATCCAAACCCTTAAGACCATTGCTTTACACAATAACCTCATCACTAAGTTTGACCAGATCGTCAACAAAACCAATCTTCAATCTCAAGCAGAGCTTAACCAGTCAATGAAAAAGGTTCAAGACTTGATAAAAAAACAAGCCTATCCGCATCTAGTCTCAAAAAAACTTCTTCAATTTTATGATGAAAGGTTAGACAAAGATTTTATTCGAGTTACTGCCAGCCCAGTGGATGGCAAAAAGATTGATTATAAGCGCGTGGATAATATCAGGGGAGAGGCTAACATGATGGACTCGATCTTAAGTTTATGGGCGCGTAACATTGATCCTACTGATATTAAAGAAAAAAATCTTTTTCCGGTTGCGATCGTGATTCAATCACAAACCCAACCTGATTCTTCAGGTTTGGCTTATAGTTTAAACCCGAGCAATGGAGACAAATCAAAAATCGCGATTTTATCTGTCTTTGGAGTTTATGCCATCCCTGAGTCAGAGCAGACTCATGACTATTATCTAGTTGATCAACGCAACTGGGAGGTGAAAGAAAAAGAAACAGCAAAGAACAAAAAAGTTATAGTTCGCAAACCAGATGAACTAGTTATTAAAATGAATAAACAGCTGGCAGATAAAGTGAGTTTGACTCAGGACAAAGCCATCGAGTTAGCCCGTCTTGTTCGAAAGATAAAATTAACAAGAACCGATCAAATCAAGCTTCACTGGGAGTTGGTTGATAATCAAGTTGTGATCACTAAGATTAAACCTTATTATTACTCCCCAAACCAACAGTTTAATCAGGACAGATATGAAACATTGCTCATTGGGCAAGGTGTGACAACCGGTTTTATTGCAGGTCGCTGTTACCTGATTAAATCTGACAAGGATTTAACCAAGATCAAACCTGGGATGATCGCGGTCGTTAAAGAGCTTAACAGTCAACATCGTAATCTTATCCAAACTTGTAGTGCGATTATTTGTGAACAAACTATCAAAAGTTCTTCTATATTAAGCAAGATCCGCGATTATTCTTTGCCTACAATTATCTTGGCAAAGCATGCTTTTTCTCAACTAAAAAATGAGCAGTTGATTACGGTTGACGCATCAGCAGGCAAGGTTTATCAAGTGAGATCTGGTCAAGTGATTGATCGTAAACTAACCAGATCAACAACTGTTAAACTTTATTTAGCAGTTAATGATCTTGACGAGATCACCGAGCCACTCTCCTTGTTAAGCAACGGGATCGGTTTACTACGGAGTGAACATCAGTTTATTCAAACCGGTTTGCATCCTCAGCAACTTCTCAAAACCAAGCCAGATGAGCTCAAGGAGAAACTGGTAGGAGATCTGGTTCGGTTTTATCACCGTTTTATTAACCTTAAACAGCAAGAGCCTGTTATCACCTATCGTAGCTGTAATCTAAACAGCAACCAGTTGGCTAAACTACAAGGTGGTCAAGTTTATGAAACCAAAGAGGAAAATCCCTTTTTAGGTTTTCGCGGTGCGTTAAGGTCTCTAAACCAACTAGATTGGTTTGAGTTTGAGCTTGAGATGATCGCAAAAATCAACAGCAAGCTTGATAAACCAGTTAACTTGCTGATGCCGTTTGTGCGATCTAGCTTTGAGTTATCTCAAGTTTACCAACAGATAATGAACAAGATCGAGTCGTTGGTTTTACAACCACCGTTATGGCTTGAGGTTAATACTCCTGAAAATTTACTGAACATCGAGGAGTATCTATCAGTGCCGTTAACTGGTATCAGCCTAAATCTTAAAAACTTGCAGGCGCTTTTCTATGCCATTGATCCAGGTTTTGCTGATGTTTATAATCAATATACATATAATTACCAACTCTTGTTACCAGCAATTAAAACCTTTACCGACAAGGTGAAACAGGTTAATCCTAGAGTTGAAGTTAACTTGATTTTATCTGATTTTTCTCAAGAGTTACTAGAGGAAGCAGAAAACTTAGGGTTAAGCGGGGTTGTGGTTCCGCCAAGGCTAGCCTTGCAGGTTAAGGAGTGGTTAGTGAGGACAGAGCAAGACAAAGAAACTTAAAAATAATTGTTGCTGTTTTTTATTAAGGATTGGTTGGTCAGAATAGAGGCAGATAAAGAAACTTAAAAATAATTGTTGCTGTTTTTTATTAAGAGTGGTTAGTGAGGACAGAGCAAGACAAAGAAACTTAAAAATAATTGTTGCTGTTTTTTATTAGACTGAGTACTTTTAACCTTTTACTTTTTATCTTGAACCTTTTGATTTAGCTTAAATATATGTCCAAGATTGTAGCCATTAAAGCCAGAGAGGCCTTAGACAGTCAAGGCTTGCCCACCTTGCAGATCTTCTTATGGATCGCAGACGGTCGGTCAGTAGTCGTGACCGTGCCTAATGAGTGGCATTATGATAACCCGCTCGCAATCGTTAATCGAGACAATGACAACCAAGAGTTTAATGGCAAAGGTGTTAAAAAAGCCATCACTCTTGTTAACCAAACCATTGCGCCTCAACTATTAGGCATGTCTTGTCTTGAACAAGGAGAGATTGATAAAACCTTACTTCAACTCGATGGCACCAACAATAAAGCCCAGTTTGGAACCAACACGATCTTGGGATTATCTATGGCAACTCTAAAAGCTGGCGCCTTGAGTACAAATTTACCGCTTTATAGCTATATTCACCAGAAGTATCAACTAACCGACCTTTTATCGATTCCTAGCTGTATCTATCCACTAATTAATGGTGGTGACTTTGGTAATGATAACCTAGATTTTATGGAGTTTGAACTGATTCCAGCTAGCCATGTGTCCTTTCATAAATCAATCACCATGGCCTCAACCCTTAACGAAAAAATCAGGGACGTGATCGAGACAAAAGGTGGCTCGGTTTGTACCGGCTCCCAAGGTGGATTTTTACCTAGAATGAACAATAATGCTGACGTGTTTGAGCTTCTACTCGAAGCAATCAAGGTTTCTCATTACACCTTTGCCCAAGATGTCTTTTTTGGGCTGGATGCCAGCGCTGATGATTTGACTGTTGATGACAATTACCATCTGCGAGACAAACCTGACAACTACTCATCTGAAGAGTTGTTACAGTTTTACCTTCAGCTTCGAGAAAAATATAAAACGATTTATCTAGAGGATCCGTTTTACAGCAACGATGAAAAATCCTGGCAAAAAATCACAGATAGGCTAGGGAACACCACCAAGATTGTTGGAGATGAGTTTATCAGAGGTGATAAAGATAAATTAGCCAAAGCCATCAAGCAAAAAACCTGCAACTCTGTATGTATCAAACTTTTAGATTATGGCACCATTAGTGAAACTTTATATGCTGTTAAGCTTGCCAAAGACGCCGAGTTGTCAGTGATCATTGGTGATCACTCCGGAGAAACCAACGAGACTCTAATTGTTGATCTAGCCGTGGGAGTTGGGTCTGATTATGTTAAGTTTGGACCGCCCAACCGAGGAGAAAAGGTTGCTAAATACAACCGTTTGATCGAGGTTAATGAAGAGATCGAGACTTCTGAAAACGAGTCTAACCGCCCCTAAATAAACTTAAACCCAAACATTTTCTTGAAAACCGAAACCTAAATTGGTTTCTTTAGATATATTTAGATATATTAATATCTACTTGCTATCTTGTTATCCTTTCGGTTATCCTTAAGTTAGTTCGGGTTTATCTATAAATAGTTTCAGTTTTTATCCGAAACAAATATAATTTAATATTAACTAATATAACGCTCTAACGCGAAAGGAACAGTAAAATGGTGGCTACACTTTATAAAAGACAAAGACAGATTTTAGATTTTATAGCCCAATATATTCAAAAAAACGGCTATGCACCTACCCTTAGAGAGATCGCGGACGCTATCAATGTGTCATCTCTTGCCACGGTTCATGAACACCTGGAAACACTTAATCGCAAAGGTGTAATTAGAAAACACGGCGGTCGTGTCAGAGGTATTGAGCTAGTCGATAAAACATTTCTTGATAACAGCGAAAGCGTGGATTTACCTTTAATGGGTTACATTGCTGCTGGCTCGCCAATCGAACCATATTCTGAAGAAGATGCCACATTTAAGGTTTCTCCTGAGCTCATCACCGGTAAAAGACGGGCTTATGTTTTACAAGTTAAAGGACAGTCAATGATTGAGGACCACATTCAAGATGGAGACTATGTTGTGATCGAGGAAACTGCTGAGGTTAGCAACGGCGAGATCGTGGTTGCTTTGCTTGATAACGGTTTGGCAACCTTGAAAAAATACTACAAAGAGATGACGCGCATTAGGCTTGAGCCTGCTAATGCTAACATGAGTCCTATCTATGCAACCAATGTGCAAATTCAGGGCAGAGTAGTTGGATTAATCAGAAAGTTTAGAAACTAAAACTCAAAAACTTTACTAAGTTCTCTCTTGCTTTCAACCTACCGGTGGGTTTGTTTTAAACTTTAAACCTTTAACTTTTCCTTTATTCCTTGCTCTTGGTTCACATAACACCTCAGCAGATAAAGATAATCTGACAACCGGTTAACCGTCTTTAACAAGATTGGTCTGAGTTTTTCTGTTTGATTAAGTTTAGCCATGCTTCTCTCAGCCCGCCGACAGACTGTGCGGGCCAGATCCAACCACCCCGCTTGTTTGCTACCACCGGGTAATAAAAACTTGGTCGGCCAGTTTCTTGCTAATCTTTTCTGCAATATCAAACTCCTTGTTTCAAGATCCTTGAGAAGTTTATCATCCAACTCAAGTTCTTTAGCCTTTGCTAGTTCAGCACCAATCACAAAAAGTTTGTCTTGTATATGGATTAACAACTTTTTATCTTCTGAAAATTTATTATTTAAACAAGCAACGACTACCCCCAGCCAAGAGTTCAACTCGTCCAGGTCACCGATCACATCTAATCGCAAACTTGCTTTGGAGATCCGGCTACCATTTGCCAGAGAGGTTCTGCCATTATCACCTTTTTTGGTTGAAATATTAATCATTGTTCTTTAACCAAACTCTCGGTAATGATTTATATTAAGCATTAATTAATTGTATCACTGCTTTATGCCATCACTCAATTTTTCCTACTTCCAAAACATACCCCAAACATATTACAATAAGTATCCGTGATAACACACGGCTTTAAAAAAACTTCCAATACAAAATTTATCTTCATCTCTGGCGGAGTAATCTCTGGTTTAGGCAAAGGTATTACTGCGTCCTCGTTAGGTGTTTTACTCAAAGCTCAAGGCTATACTGTCACCAACATTAAGTGTGAAAACTACTTAAATCTTGATTCTGGTAACATCAACCCGATTGAACACGGTGATGTATTCTTGTGTGAGGATGGGTTGGAGGCTGATCTGGATCTAGGCACGTATGAGCGCTTTCTTAACCAAGAAGTCGGGTTTCGCAACTTTACCACCATGGGTCAGATCTATTCCACTGTCATTGAAAAAACAAAAAATTTAGAGTTTAACGGGTTTACTGTTGACACAATTCCTTATGTGCCACTAGAAGTTGTGAACCGAATTAAAAAAGCTGGTGAGGGTTATGACATTATTCTTATTGAGTTGGGAGGCACGGCTGGCGAGTATCAAAATGTTATCTACTACGAAACCAACCGTATCATGAAGCTGGAAAATCCTCATGATGTCGTGCATATTCACGTTACTTATTTTCCTGCACCTCAACATTTAAACGAGCTTAAATCCAAACCCACCCAGTTATCAGTCAGTCGGCTCAACTCCATGGGTATCCAGCCTGATTTTATTGTGGGCAGAGCCAGAGAAATGATTGATGATAAGCGCAGAGAAAAGGTTGCCTATTACTGCAACATCAGACAAGAGGATGTGATCTCAAACCCTGATGTGGAGAGTATTTACCAGATTCCAGTGATCTTTCATGACCAGGAGTTTGATTGTAAGGTGTTAAACAAACTTCAGCTATCAAATAAAAAAACCGAGCTAAAAGATTGGAAGCAGATGATTAACAATATTTTTGCGGAAAAAAAGGAAACGGTTGATATCGCAATCATTGCCAAGTATATCATCACTGGTGATTATGAGCTGAAAGACTCTTATACCAGTCTAGTTGAGTCTTTAGAGCATGCCAGCTGGGTTAATCAACAAAAGTTAAATATCATCTTTATTAACGCCGAGGACCTTGAAAAAAATAATGCATCAGCTTTAGATGATCTGGCTAGAGCTCAAGGCATCATCGTGCCAATCGGCTGGGGAGAAAGAGGCGTAGAAGGAAAGATCAGAGCGATAAAATATGCACGCGAGAACAAGATCCCTTACCTGGGGTTATGCTATGGTATGCAGTTGGCCACGATCGAGTTTGCCCGCAATGTGGTTGGTCTTGCAGATGCCAATACTACTGAAATTAAAACCGATTGTGTTAATCCTATTATTCACGATATTCCTTTTGAAGAAAAATATCAGCGCATTAAAGGCGATGGTGTGAGCATGAGGTTGGGTGCTTATGATTGTGTTTTAAAACCAGGATCACTTGCACACTCAATCTACAAAAAACACAATGCTTTTAAAGATAAACGTAAAAACCTGATAAGTGAGCGACATCGTCATCGTTATGAGTTTAATAATGAATATCGACAGATTCTAGAAGAAAAAGGGTTGGTAATTTCAGGAACCAGTGTTGATAATTTTTTTGTAGAGATGATTGAACTGCCAGAAAAAACACATCCTTTTTTTATTGCCACACAGGCACATCCGGAGTACAAGTCTAGTCCACTTCATCCACACCCAATCTTTATCGAGTATCTAAAGGCGTCGGTAAAAAGATAAAAAGCAACCAACTAAACTAGCAAATAGATTATTATCCTGCTTGATTTCTCCTGTATTTCTCAGTAAAATAGCCTTTTAACATATTGCTGAATTGAGATTAACGACCTAAAATATCTTTTTAGATTTTACCTTGTTTTCAGTCTCAAGTAGCCTATATCTATTATTCTTAATAAAAAACAGTTAAAATGCACAGGGTCTATCAGAAGTTATCTCAACTTAATTTCAGTAAGATCTCGGTTTTGTTATAATTTTTGAACAAGAGGAATATATGTCATTAAAAATCAAACATCAAGACACCATCGCTAGTATCGGAGACACCATCCGCGTTCATCAAGAAATTGTTGAAGGGAGCTCAAAAAGAATTCAGGTTTTTGAAGGTATTATCATCGCTGTTAAAAATCGTGGACAAAATAAAACCTTTACCGTGAGAAAAATCGGGACTAATAATATTGGCGTGGAAAAGATCTTTCCCGTGTTTATGCCTTCGATTAAAAAAATCGAGGTCAAAAGAAAAGGTAAGGTTAGACGTAGCAAACTTTACTACTTAAGAGAGAAACAGGGTAAAGCTGCCTCGCGAGTTAAAGAGAGAAAAGAGTTTGAGCAAAAACCAGAGCCAGCTAAGCCAGAAAAAAAAGAGGCTAAAGAAAAACTCACTCCAGTAAGCTCAGAAAAAAAGGAACTCAAACAAAAATCAACGCCTGCTAACATAAAGAATAAAGAAGCCAAAGAAAAACCAGCAACTGCTAACTCGGAAAAAAATGGCACAAAGAAAAGCAAATAATCTTGGCGCATCAGGTGAAAACAAAGCTGGAGAGTTTCTTTTAAAAAATAACTATCAAATCCTTGCCCGAAATTTCAGGTTTAAAAAGTTAGAGATTGATCTGATCGCACTTGACAAAGATGAGGATGAGGTAGTTTTTGTTGAGGTTAAAACAAGGAAAAGTAATAGTTTTGGCGAGCCAGCATTGGCTGTCACCTCAAAAAAAATGAGGAATCTACAGCAAGCAGGGCAGGCATTTTTAGCACAGCATCAGTTGGAGAAAAACTTCAGGTTTGATATTATTAGCATATTGCCAAACAAGATTAACCATTTGAAAAACGTAAGCGTGGAGTATTAACAGTTAAATAAATCACACTCATAGACGGCCCCATCGTCTAGCGGTTAGGACACTAGGTTTTCATCCTAGCAACCGGGGTTCGAGTCCCCGTGGGGTCACAAAAAACTGAGTTAACTGCTAGTTAAAGAATAAAATAAGATTGTTTAAAAACTTGATGTCACTCTAGGATATAACCCGCTCTCCAAAAAACCCTTTAAAAATAAACATTATCTCTTTAACCTTAATCTCCAGACATTCTTGATCAAGGTTTTTAGTCAAGGTTCTAAATCAGCTCCAACTCGTCTCTATACATTGCTTTTCTATCTCTTGCTATGCCATGGTCTCAAACTGGCTTTGATACAGCTCAGCATAAAAACCCTTCTTTTTAAGTAACTCGTTATGGCTACCACTTTCGATAATATCACCATGCTTCATGACAAGAATCACATCTGCATTTTTTATTGTTGAAAGCCTGTGAGCTATAACGAATGAGGTTTTGCCGGCTGTCAACTTATCCATTGCCGATTGTACAATGCGCTCGGTGCGGGTATCTACAAAGCTGGTTGCTTCATCAAGAATTAATAGTGGCGCATCTTGAATCATGGCGCGAGCGATGGTGACAAGCTGTTTCTGTCCCTCAGATAAGCCAGCTTTTTCATTTAAAATGGTTTCATAACCGTTTGGTAGAGTTAAGATAAAGTGATGTAAACCTACAGTCTTGCAGGCATTAACAACCTGTTCATCAGTAACACCTTGTTTGTTAAAGATGATGTTTTCCTTGATAGTGCCATTGAAAAGCCATGAGTCCTGTAAAACCACACAAAACTGATTATGTACATTTTCTCTTTTTACTTGACTTATGGGCGTTCCATCAAGAAAGATCTCACCTTCATCTAGTTCATAAAACCGCATTAGCAAGTTCATTATTGTTGTTTTACCTGCACCAGTTGGACCGACAATCGCCACCTTTTGTCCTGACTTTATCTTCACGGAAAAATCGTGAATAACAGTTTTTCCGGAAACATATCCAAATTTTACATTTTGAAACTCAACATCACCCTTGATATTCTTTAAAACTTTAATCTTTTCGCTCTCATTCTCAAGTTCTTTTTCGCCTAGAAACTCAAAAACTCGCTCTCCAGCTGCTGCAGCTCTTTGCAGATTGTTTGTGACTTGTGCTATCTGGGAAAGTGATTGTGTAAACAAACGAATATATAACATAAAAGCAACAATCACACCAAAAGAAATCATGCTGTTCATGGCAAGGATAGCACCTACCACGCAAACAGCAACATACCCAAAGTTACTAATAAAATGCATTAAAGGCATCATCATTCCTGATAGAAATTGAGACTTCCAGGCAGTGCGGTATAGTTTTTTATTAATTTTTTCAAAGACTTGTTTTGACTTCCGTCCTCCGTTGTATGCCTTTACCACATTATGACTAGAGTAAATTTCCTCTATATAACCATTAATTTCTCCAAGATCCTTTTGCTGAAAAACAAAAAACTTTTGCGATTTTTTTATTATCAGGTTCATACAAATAATGCCGACCAAGCTTGCTCCAACAGCAATTAAAGCAAGGATCCAGCTGTTGTAAAACATTATGATCAAAGCACCGATGTATGTAGTTATTGCAGTGACAAGCGTGCCAACACTCTGGTTCAGTGTTTGCCCGATTGCATCAACATCATTAGTCACACGGCTTAAAACATTGCCATAACTAGTTTTGTCAAAAAACTTCAAAGGAAGTCGATTTATTTTCTGGGAAATATCAGAGCGCATAGCCTTGGATATTTTTTGCGCCACAGTTGCCATAATAAAGTTTTGAGCAAAATCCAACAGGGCAGAGCTAACATAAAGGATAACCAGCACCCCAATGAGATTAGTGACAAGATTTATATCAATACCACCTAAGATAGATTGTCCGTTCATCATGGCAGGAAGACCTTTGGCAATCTCATTGGTCACTTTTTTGAGTACTTCAGGACAGATAATCATTAACATGGTGCCGACAGAAGCCAGTAACAGTGCAACAATAATGACTGATGTATAGGATCTAGAGTATTTAATCAGTTGAATCCAAGTCGCTTTAAAGTTTTTTGGCTTTTCAACTGGAATACCCATTCTGGGACCCCTGCCCATAGGTATAAATTTTTTCATTGTGTTGTCACTCATGATAAAAGCTCCTCCTCACTAAGCTGTGATAGCGCAATCTCTTTATAAACTTGACATGAAGACAGTAGTTCCTGATGAGTTCCTTTGCCAACCATCACACCATCGTTGAGAACAATGATCTGATCCGCGTCCATAATCGTTCCAACCCGTTGCGCAACAATCAGAGTTGTAACTCCGGCAGATTCTTTTTTAAGCGCACTGCGTAGTAAACGATCTGTTTTATAATCCAGTGCAGAAAAACTATCGTCAAAGATGTAGATCTCAGGCTTGCGATACACAGCACGGGCAATAGCAATTCTTTGTTTTTGACCACCAGATAGGTTAAGTCCAACCTGAGAGATATCTGCCTCATACTGCTTCTTCATAGACTCCACAAACTCTGTAGCTTGAGCAACAGCAACAGCTTTTTTTATTTCATTATCGGTTGCGTCTTTTTTATCAACTACGTCTTCTTTTCCAGTTTCACCATAATTGACATTTGATTTTACTGTGCCCTTAAATAAAACTGGCTTTTGCGGGACATAACCAATTTTATTATATAAAGCCTCACTCAGATAATCCTTCACATTCACTTCATCAATAAGCACCTCTCCTTTAGTGACATCATGAAAACGTAGCAACAGATTAACAAGCGTACTTTTGCCACTTCCAGTTGAGCCAATAAAAGCAATCGTTTCTCCCTGTTTTGCTGTAAAACTAATATTCTTCAAAACACAGTTAGTAGCTCCAGGGTATTTAAAGCTGACATTTTTAAACTCAACTTTTCCAGCAACTCTTGGTTGATCGCCAGTCTCGGTTCCATCCAGTATTGATGGCGCTGTATCTAACACTTCATTAATACGATTAGCAGACACAGAAGCTCTCGGAAGCAGTATTGACATCATCGCAAACATCATAAACGGCATAATCACTTTCATTGCATAAGCTGAAAACACAACCATATTTGAGAATATGGGTAATTTATCAATCATTGAGGCGTTGCTAATGAGGTATGCACCGATCCAGTAGATGGCTAGGGTAATTCCATTCATCGTCAAGTTCATCATTGGCGACAACACAGCCATACCACGACTGGTGAAAAGATGAGTTTGGGTTAACTCCTTGTTAACCTTTTCAAACTTTTCTTTTTGGAACTCTTCGGCATTATAGGCTCGTACCACTCTAAGCCCAGTTAAGTTCTCTCGCGTGATTTGATTTAAACTATCAGTGATGGCCTGTATTTTACGAAACTTAGGCAATACAAAAATTGTTATCAGAGCAATAGTTGCAACCAATATTAATACTGCTACACCTGTTGCAATTGACCACTCAAGCCCTTTTCCAGCAATTTTTGACAGAGCCCAGGCTGTCATAATAGGTGCTTTTATCATTACTTGAAGCACCATTGAGGTGATCAGCTGTATTTGAGTAACATCGTTAGTGGAACGAGTGATGAGACTAGCCGTGGAAAACTGATTAATCTCATTTGTTGAAAATGAGTTCACTTTAGAAAAAAGCAGACTGCGAAGCCTTTGAGAAAAGGACGAGGCAATACGTGTCGCAAAAAAACCCACAATCACGGTTGACACACCGCTACCAAGGGCACAAAGAAGCATTAATCCACCCTGTTTCAAGATCTCGCTCATCTCGCTTCCAGGAGTTTGCACCAATTGAGTAATGGTGGACATGTAATCAGGCAACTTCAAATCAAACCAAACCTGTGACACTATAAAGAAAAAATTAATAGCAATCTGGCGCCATTCTTTGGCATTTAAATACTTGATGATTTTCAATGACCTCTGTTTTTTATCCTTCATATAAGATTGAAACTTGTTTTAAGAACATGAGTTTTTACCTAGGCGATCAAGCAAGACACGCTTGGTGACACCCACTGCTTGTCTTACGCCATGGTTGACAACACTGAAACCAAACAATAGATAAAGTTTTAATTTTGGTTAATGGTTTGAAACCTAGCTTGTGGGTTATAAAATGTGGTTTTAACCAACTAAAACATTGTATAAGAAAAATCCTTGTCTAAATACTTTTAAATGATACTTTTCGACAATCACAATCTGGTTGTCGCACTGACGCACAGGGCAACTAACTTGAGTTGATGAGCTTCATTTACATTGTGCTTAATTTTACATTATACCTAATTTCAATTCAAAAGATTTACAAGATTTCTTTGCCTGAACGAGTTGACCGTCACGGAGTTAAAAAAGATAAATTATATTAACGCTTAGCAAATATAATAAAATAAAAGAGTTTCTCACACACTTAAAAAGGTCTAAGGTCTATCGAGCTGGTGACTAAGATTAGACCAAGTGAAACTCATAAACAACTAAGCCTGAAGTGAGGTTGCCTAATAATTAAACCTATATTTTATCGTCAATAATATCAAGATTAAAACTGTTGACTCAAGCATTAACAGCAACCATCAAGTCATAGTTTGGTATGCCTGTCTATAGTATGCCTGTCTTGAGTTTCCTGTCAAAAGTATGCCTGTCATACCCGGTTAAAAAAATAAAATTGACTTTTACAACCTTAAAAAGATACACTCTAGCTATACTATACAAATCACTCAACAGCTTATGATCCTCATCATTGATTTTGGCTCGCAAACCACACATTTAATCGGTCGTAAAATCCGCGATCTAGGTGTGGCAACCACCATCTGTGATCCAGAAAACGCGATCGTAAATATAAAAAAATCAAAACCTGCGGGCTTGATTTTTTCTGGAGGTCCAGCCTCGGTTTACACTTCAAATGCGCCCTTTATCGATCCTAAAATCCTCAACCTTAAGATTCCAATTCTGGGTATCTGTTATGGTTGGCAACTGATCGCGCATTTAATCGGTGGCAAGGTTGTTCCTGGCAAGAAAGAGTATAGCCCTGCTCTACTAAAAATTTCAAAACAAAACCTGATTTTAAACAGTAATAAACCACTCACTGTGTGGATGGGTCAAGGCGACACGGTTCAACAGATTCCTCAAGGTTTCTCGATTATCGGCAGTAGTAAAAATGATAAAGCTGTTTTTGTTGGTCATGAAACGAAAAAAATTTATGGAGTTCAGTTTCATCCAGAGATTGAACACACACAGTTAGGTCAGGAGTTTTTAAAAGGGTTTGTCACCAATGTTTGTGGCTTAACCACCTCAGCCAAAACACATTTTGATATTAAAGATGCCGTGCAAAAGATTAAAGATACTGTTGGCGATAAAAAAGTCATCTGCGCTGTGTCAGGAGGAGTTGATTCCACGGTTGCAGCCCTACTGATACAAAAAGCAGTTGGTAAAAATCTTTATCCGATTCATATTAACAGTGGTCTTAACCGCGCCGGTACAACCGAGCTCATCAACAAGATTTTTCTCAAAACCTATGGCGTAAAACCTATTGTGGTTAATGCCAAGAAAGAGTTTTTAAAGCGACTTAAGGGAGTGACTGACGCAGAAAAAAAGCGCAAGATTATTGGCAAGCTCTACATTGATTTATTTGTTGAGCAGGCAGAAAAGATTAAAGATGTTGAGTTCTTGGGTCAGGGCACGATCTATTCTGATGTTGTTGAAAGTATTGGTGCGAAAAACTCAGCCAAGATTAAATCTCACCACAACGTGGGTGGTCTACCAAAAAACCTAAAACTGAAACTGATTGAGCCTCTACGGTATCTTTACAAAGACGAGGTGAAAGAGATCGGGTTGCAACTTGGTGTACCTGAGGAGTTTGTGTTCCAACAAAAGTTTCCAGGTCCTGGTTATGCTATTCGCATCATGGGTGAGGTTACTGCCGAACGCCTTAAAAAGGTTGAAAAAGCAGATCGCATCGTGATAGAGGAGATGAGAAACAACCGTCTGTATGACAAGGTTTTTCATTCCTTTGCCATCATGACTGGAGCCTATAGCACCGCCCTCAAAGGTGACGCTCGCGAGTTTGACGAGGTGGTGGCGATTAGAGTTTTAGAAGCCACTGAAGAGATGACCGCTAACTGGGCACATGTGCCACATGCGGTGTTAGGCAAGATCTCTTCCAGAATTGTCAACGAGGTGCCAAATGTCTCACGGGTGGTGTACGACATTACTACCAAGCCACCCTCAACCATGGAGTGGGAGTAGCGCCACTCGCTTAACCGATAAAACTAACACTCTCTCTGTTAATTTCTCTTTATTAGGAATACAATACTTTCCTTACTTTGCTAAAAACTTTACTAAACACTTTGCTAAACAAAGTTGTGAAATAATTTTTTTTCGTCTTATGGATCAAATTATGGATCAAACTAAAATCAGAAACATTGCGATCATTGCCCATGTGGACCATGGCAAAACCACACTGGTGGATAATATGCTCAAGCAGGCTCATGTTTTTAAGGACTACCAGGCTGAGATGAACCAAACCACCATTTTAGATAGCAACGATCTGGAGCGCGAGCGTGGGGTAACCATCTTGGCAAAAAATACCGCAGTCAACTGGCAAGATTATAAAATCAATATCATTGATACACCTGGTCATGCGGATTTTTCTGGTGAGGTGGAGCGTGTTTTAACCATGGCTGACGGCTGTATTGTTTTAGTGGACGCAACCGAAGGTGTTCTGTCCCAAACACGTTATGTGCTTAAGCTAGCTTTAGAGCTAAAACTTGTGCCCATCCTGGTGGTTAATAAAGTTGACCGCAAAGACCAAAGAGCTACAGAGGTAATCGAGGAGATTAATAATCTTTTTCTTGAGCTCGCCACTGATGCTAAACAGCTAGAGTTCAAAACTCTGTTTGCAGTTGGTAAAAAAGGCGTGGTTGGTTATGCAACACATCCGAGTGACAAAAACTCACTCTTGGTTAGCGACAGCAAGAATCTTTCGCCCTTGTTTAAAGAAATTATCACCTCAATTCCCTGCCCAAAAGGTGATCCAGATGAAGAGTTTCAGATGCAGATAACTACCTTGGATTTTGATGATTACAAAGGTCAATATGGCATTGGTAAGATTAGTCAAGGTCGGATCAAGAAAGGGGACACCGTTGCCATTTTAAGAAACGGCCAAAAGATTGCTCAATCTAAGATCG
This sequence comes from uncultured Pseudomonadales bacterium, assembly GCA_964502565.1. GTDB lineage: Bacteria > Patescibacteriota > Microgenomatia > UBA1400 > PJMF01 > CAYVBW01. Next base: position 19,494 of record CAZCXA010000004.1, on the reverse strand, counting down.
AGTATCTGTTTACTTTCTATGGACTTAACAAAAAAGAGATTCCCATGGCTCAGGTGGGCGATATCGTAGCAATCACCGGACTGTCACAGATTAATATTGGCGACACCCTCACCAGTTTAAACAAACTAGTGGCTTTACCAGATTTACCCATCTCTGAACCTTGCATGAAGATCGAGATCTCCACCTCAAACTCTCCGTTTGTTGGCCAAGAGGGTAAATACTCCACCTCGCGTCAGCTTCAACAAAGATTGCAAAAAGAACTTGAAACAAACGTTAGTTTAAGATTAACTCAGGGTAAAACCGGCGATAGTTTTATTGTATCTGGTCGCGGAGAACTACATCTATCAATCTTGATTGAAACCATGCGTCGTCAAGGATATGAGTTTTCAGTTGCTCGACCTGAGGTAATCATGAAAGAAATCAATGGACAAACATATGAACCTTATGAGTTACTCACGATTGAAACACCCAAGGAGTATCAGGGCAACATCATTAAAGAAATGGGTCGCAGAAAAGCTAAGCTTCAAAACATGCAAACCTTGAAATCTAGTATGAGATTTGATTATAAAATCTCCACCAGAAACTTGATCGGGTTTAGAAATGAAATCTTAACTCAAACATCAGGCAAAACCATTGTGAACTCGGTCTTTCTCAATTATGAACCTCTGGGCGAGGCAATGGAAAATCATCGCCATAATGTGATCATCTCTAGTGCCACTGGACCAGCTTTGAGCTATGCACTTAACAAAACCCAAGAAAGAGGCCAGACTCTAGTAACTCCTGGCACCGAGGTTTATAAAGGCATGATTGTGGGTATTAGTAATCGCAAGGAAGACATTGTGATGAATGTGTGTAAGGGTAAAAACCTGACTAATATGAGAAGCTCGGTAAAAGATTTTACTGTTCAGATTGCTCCGCCTTTAACTATGTCTTTAGAGCAGATGTTGACCTTCTTAGGACCAGATGAGTTGCTAGAAGTAACCCCAAAAAACTTAAGGCTGAGGAAAAAGGATTTAACTCGATATTAAACTTTAAAAGTAAGGAACAGTTTCTCAACAAGTAAATTTACTAAAAACATAATAACTCACTTTAATAATAGTAAGTTTTATGCAGTGCTGGCTATTATCTTAGATAGAGCTATCCAAGTCAGATAGTCTCAAATAAACCTCTCTCAATAAACCTCGTTAAATCGACTAACCGCGGTGTTTCTCCTCTTTTATTCTCTCTTTAATTTATTAGAACTTCTGACACATTGTTTTCTAAATTTTCCAACACCTATTAATAAGTATTTTTTTACAACAGTAAAAGCTTTCAGGACTAATAGCCTATAATATTAAAATATAGTAAATGAGGTGGAATAGTGGTATAATAATAATCTCTAAAAGTGTGATACATAACAATTGTGCATCTCTTGCGCAATTGGCCCTTAATCATGAACTTAGAGAAACGTTTAAGTAGTAAATAATTAACACCTATTGTATTGGGAGTAGAAACTTAATCAGAAGAAAAGTTGCAAAGCATTTTTTAAATTCCTTCTGATTAATTTTCTGCTATCAAGTTGTAGGCGCGGTAGTCAGTCTTGAATGAGGCAGGGTTAAAATAGCTTTAACACACTGCTTTAGCTTGACAATAAAGCCTACTTTGCACCTTAATAACTTACAGAGATTAAGGACCTCTACTTCAAATGGATAGCTTTTTGAGCGTTCTTGATTAATGCTTAAAAAGCTATCCATTTGGGATCAGCAAACACTGTTGGGTTTAGTGCACCTTGTATTTAAGGAGGTGGAGAATAGTTGCATAATCTTAGGTAAAAAATCGAGCCTTATAAAAACTTTCAGTTTCAGGAGGATTAAAATGCCCTGGAGAAGGATGAAGATTCCGGGAGGGACTTGTCAAAAGAAGCCGAAGAAGAAACAAAAGGGGATAATTCAACTTCCCACCAAGAGAGAAATCTACAACAGGTTATCAAAAGTGATGGTGCCGTCCACACTAACCGGTGCTGAGATACTATCTGGACTAATAGGACAACATGAAAAAGAAAATTTCACACCTGAGTCTCTAAAAAAAATGCTGGAAAAACAGATTCAGCTCTACAATCGTCTTCTGAGTTGGCCTCAACGAGAAGACTCATTTAATCTAGTGTCAAAAATTTTTTCGGCACTAGTTGATGACCCAGAGAAGTGAGAGGTCCCTACAAAAAAACTAACTAAGGTGCAAAAAAGGCCTGAGGTTTTAGCTAAAAATTGAGGAAAACCGTGATTGACAATGGCGTCAATCACTGCTGTAAGTGAGCTATAAACTTATACTCACTCCTCAAATTGAAGCTTAACCTCAGGCCTTAAAGCCTTTCGTCTGCCTCTATCTAAAATAAAAATTAATGATAATAAAAATCTCTAGGTTAACAACATAGCGTGTAAGCTTCATTTTTATTCTTCAGTACCAGCAAGCCACGCCTTAAATTAAGTTCATCAAGATAATTTCTTGTAAGATAATCAATCAACTTTAAGTAATTTATATCCTATAATATTGACATATAAAACTATTTTTAATAAAATATACGTATCTTTAAATTAAGGTTATTAGAGATTTTAAACACCCTATATATCAACAAATAACCCCCTTAAAATAAGAAATAAACATGTTGTTTGCTGGCAAAGAGTTAGTTATGAGTACTCTCAAGCTTTAAGCATTAATCATAACTAATAACTAACTCTTTGCTATCAAGCCAAAGATAGCAAACTCAGTCAGCTACAAAGGCGTAGCAACGACTGAGGAAACGGCAGCACCTTAACAGTCTCACTCAAAAGGAGGTAGGTGAAAATGTCAGAGCTTTTCGGAGTTCATGCGATAATTCTTTTGTTTAGTTGTCTGTATTACTGCCTAGCAATACAGACAATAAACCAACAAGGAAGGGGGTTGGATGTTTTCGTCTACAGCGCTTGCATGCTGGCACTCGGAGCTACATGCGCTTATGATTACGGCAAGCCAAGTATTTTGGCTATCCCTGTTGTTTTCATTATAGCAATAGGGATAATTTGGAGAAGAAAGAAAAAAAATGTGAGACTGAAAAAAGGTGCTAAAACCTGAAGTTAGCTAAGAGTTGAGGAAAACAGTGATTTACAATGACGTAAATCGCCTGTGAGCATGAGCTTATAGCTCATGCTCACTACTCAACTTGAAGCTTATAAAATCTTCAGGTTTTTTTATTCTTCAGTGCCAAAAAGCCACGCTTTCAATTAAGTTCATCAAGATAATTTCTTGTAAGATAATCAATCAACTTTAAGTAAGTTATATCCTATAGTATTGACATATAAGACTATTTGTCTTATAATATATGTATCTATAATTATATAAATTTTTAGAAAAATCTTAACTATACATAAATCTCTTTCTTAAAATCAAGAATCATAACATGTTGTTTGCTGGCAAAGAGTTAGTTATGAGTGTTCTCAAGCTTTAGGTATTAATCTTAACTAATAACTAACTCTTTGCTATCAAGCCAAAGATAGCAAACTCAGTCAGCTACAAAGGCGTAGCAATGACTGAAAAAAAAGGGCTGCCCGGCCCAGTGCACATTAACATCAAAACTATGGAGGAACACGATGATCACCCAGTTTCCTTTGGCCCCGTTTTATATCTGGACCGTAGTGCTGTTTGCGCTCAGTTTGGTCGCGATGGTCATGGAGCGTGAATACCAAGAACGATACTACGACGAATCGGACCGACAGTGGTTAGCGAAAACGTCTGCCGATTCCCACATAAGAGGGCGACGGATCTACCTAGCCGTCATCTGGACGTGCATCTACGGGTTGAGCCTACACTGGTGGATGAAACCACTGGTGGCGGCTGGCAAGGACCATTGGCTCGTCGGGGCGATCACGATCGTGCTCCTGATGCTCATTGAGGGCATCGGGAGGAGAGTAGTAGATAACATAGCGATGGACAGGTACGACGCTGTCTTCAAAGAAAAACTTGAGAAGTTGCTCGTGCCACTCGCAATGCGCTCAATGTTGATCTGGAATATCCGACTCTCAAGTCAGTTTTGCTTTGCGCTCACGACAGCGTTAATTAGTTATGCACTGTCGAATTTCGTCCTACCGGCGCTACTGCGCTAACAGGACACAAGCATATCGGGCTGGGCAAGAAAACCTGAAGTTAGCTAAGAGTTGAGGAAAACAGTGATTTACAATGACGTAAATCGCCTGTGAGCATGAGCTTATAGCTCATGCTCACTACTCAACTTGAAGCTTATAAAATCTTCAGGTTTTTTTTATTTCATTTCACTTGATCATAAGCAAGATGATTGTGATGAATTGTTCATGACACCTTCTTTACTGTTACAATGATCAACATGCAACTCTCATCTGATAAAAAGCAAGTTCTTAACCAACTGATTGAGTGGTACCGTGTCAACTACAAGCAAAGCAACTACATAACCCTGGGTGGTTATGCTGGTACTGGCAAAACCACTCTGATCGCTATCTTGCGGAGGATACTTTTTCTAAAAAATAAAAAGCTTAAGATTGCGTTTGTCTCTTATACTGGCAAAGCAACTCAGGTTTTAAAAAACTATCTTAAACTTAGTAAAACCTTTTATAACCAAGACTTTATCGGGACGATTCATTCCTTGATCTACTCACCGATTGTGAGTAAAAACGGACAAATTACGGGCTGGAAAAAAAAAGAAAAGATTGAGTTCGAGTTAGTAATTATTGATGAGGCCTCAATGGTTAGTAGTGAGATTTGGCAGGATCTGCAGTCTTTTCAGGTTCCGATTATTGCGGTTGGCGATCATGGTCAACTACCTCCTATCAACGACTCCTTTAACTTGATGAGCAATCCTCAGCTTAAACTAGAAACAATTCATCGCCAAGCACAACAAAACCCGATTATTAAACTATCAATCTTGGCTCGTAAAAACGGCTATATTCCGGTAAAAAAATATAGTGATCAGGTAATTAAGATAAATCAAACCGATGACCGAGCTCTTGATTTGGCAGAAGAACTGCTCAACTCTTATGATCAAGATATGTTGGTGTTAGTGGGCTATAACTTCAGCCGTAAACAACTAAACCAAACTATTAGGAATAATCTAGGTATCTTTGAGGATGAACCTCAGCCGAAAGACCGAGTGATCTGTCTGCGCAATAATCATGAAAAAGGCATCTACAATGGCATGCTAGGCACGATTGTGTCAATCAATCAGGAGGATAAAGATTGGTATTATGCTGAGATTAAGATGGATGATCAAGAAAAAAACTATCAAGGTTTAATCTCGATTAAACAGTTTTATGAAGATAAAACCCTGAGCTATACCAGGAGTAGAAAAAAAACTCTTCAGGGTGACTTGTTTGATTTTGGTTATGCGCTAACAGTGCATAAGGCACAAGGAAGCCAAGCTAAAAAAGTCGTGTTGTTTGAGCAGAGGTTTAAGCAGATGGATAACGAAACCTGGAAACGCTGGTTATACACTGCTGTAACCAGGGCAGAGCAAGAACTATATATTTTTGGAGAAGAGTAAAACGGTTAAGGTTAACCAGGAGATGAACAGTCTAATCTGTACTTGTGAATTTTTTTGAGACACGGGCGGGATTCGAACCCGCGAACAAAGGTTTTGCAGACCTCGCCGTTAGACCACTTCGGTACCGTGTCAATATTTAGTTCTAATTAAGCGACGCGCATTAACAGGATCAATAAGCAGTTCTGTTCCCGGCTCAAGTGTTTTCTTACTCGTTATTATGATCCCTTTTCTAGTATAACTTTTAGAAATAATTGCCGGTTGCTTAATCTTAACTAAAATCCAAGCTTCCTTATCTAGATCGCTATTAAGAGGCAACTCGACCTTGTCGCAATATATTCCAGCTCCATTTCCCTTGTCAATGGTCCAAACCGATCTGTTTTTATTTCCTGATAAACGCACTCTTGTGTGGATCGGAATGACATGCTCGCCTTTAACAACCCCTTCTACACTCTTTGAGCTTGGGCTCTTTTCCTGAGCAACTTTTAACTCTGCTCCCATTCTTAAAAACTCTAGTTGAGTTACTCTTTCACTCATAAATAGATTAATCAATGATAAAATAACTTAATTCTTAAATTTTACCATGAACTCTCCTCAAACTAAAACTTTTACTCATACTAAAACCAACTTTAATAAAACTTACTTTATTAAAACTTATGGTTGCCAGATGAATAAGGCAGACAGCGAACGGTTAACAGCTGATCTGCAAGCCAAAGGTTATACGCCAAGCAAAACCTGGCAAGATTGTCACCTAATAATCCTTAACACCTGCGCGGTTCGGAAAAGGGTAGAGGATCGCGCTCGCGATTTCATCCACAAGATTGTGCAACACTACCAAACCCACAACTTGCCCAAGCCCAAGATTATCTTAACCGGTTGCATGATTCACCACTCGGCTGAAAAGCTACAACAGATGGAACCGGCCATAGATGAAGTGCTAGATATTGCTGAGATTGGGTTTAATATCACACCGATTCGTACTGACAAAAAACATGCTTTTATACCAATCTCAACCGGTTGCAACTCTTTTTGCACCTACTGCATTGTCCCGTTTGCCAGAGGTAGAGAGCAGTCACGGTCAATGAGGGACATCTTGTCTGAAGTTAAGGCTCTTGCCAAAGAGGGCTATGAAGAGATCACCTTACTCGGACAGAATGTTAACTCCTGGGGGTTAGAAAAGGTAGGTATCAACTTAAGAAAAACACTGCTCCATAATAAAAACTTTTCACGCCAAGATCTGCCTAGTAACCAATCGCAATATCTAAAACCCAAGGGTGTTCCGCCGTTTGTAAAACTTTTACAAGCCGTATCTAAAACTCAATCAATCAAGATTATCCGTTTTATCTCAGCAAACCCATGGGACTTTCATGATGAGCTGATAGCAGAGATCGGTCAAAACAAAAAGATTGATCGCTATATTCATCTGCCAATTCAATCAGGGAGCAACAGTGTCTTAAAAAGGATGAATCGCGGTTATACTACAGACGATTACTTGAATATTGTTAAAAAACTACGACAAGCTGATCCAAAAATAATCTTAGGTACCGACTTAATCGTTGGTTTTCCAGGAGAAACTGATGAGGAGTTTGCAGACACTGTTAAGTTTGCAAAAAAGATAAACTGGCAACTTGGTTTTATTAATAAATACTCACCGCGACCTGGCACTTTGGCAGATAAACTTTATCCTGATGATATCTCTCCGCAACTAAAAACACAGCGTTGGCAACTGCTTGAAAAAATCATTAACCAACCGCATTTAAAAGATAGGCCCAAGGTGGTCTAAGTAATGATAAATACTCAGCACAAACTAATCTCTATTTTAGGCACCACTGCCACAGGTAAAACCAGTTTAGCCTTGTTTTTGGCAAAAAAAACTCTTCAGGAAAAACTTGCTCAGGGCGTGACTCTAATCTCTGCTGACTCTCGCCAAGTATATCAAGGTTTAGAGGTTTTAACCGGAGCTGATGTTCCGCCCAATTTTAAGTTTAAAAAAACTGCCACGCAAGATTATCGCTTTGCTCAAGATCAAACCCTGCCCATAACTCTTCATGGCATCTTGATAGTTAAACCCACGGAAGAGTGGTCAGTGGCTCAGTTTCGCAACATGGCAATCAGCCTTATCAACCAGTCATGGCAAAAAAACTGGTTGCCGATTGTCGTAGGTGGCACCAGTTTTTATCACCAACAGCTGTTTAACAACGACCCTGATATTTACATTAAACCCAATCCAGAACTTAGAAAGCAGTTGGCAAGCTCGTCAACCAAAAACCTACAACAAATGTTAAACGTCTTGGATTTAGAGAAACTTAACCAGATGAATCTCTCTGATGTTAACAATCCTCGTCGGTTAATCCGCGCTATTGAGGTAGCTCAAGTAAAAAAAGACCAAACCTCAACTGTTAAAAATAGACCGATTTTTTATCAACCTCACAACTACTACTCAATCGGCTTACAAACTGATTTAAAAACTTTACAGGACAAGATCTTGCTCAGGGTTAGGAAAAGAATGACGCAAGGTGCGATTGAGGAAGTAAAAAACTTGCTCCTGTTAAACCTGCCATCATCCTCGCCAGCCATGAGTGCCTTAGGAATTGAGCCAATCTCTCAATATTTACAAAACAAGATTAGTCAAGAACAGGCCATTAAAAACTGGACTTTATCAGAGTATCAATATGCCAAACGACAGATTACTTGGCTGAAATCACTGCAACTTGATTTACAACCAAACTCTCAACCTGAAAAATCTTGGTTACAAGTTCGAGAAAACCTTTTCAGAAAACCTTCTCTAGAAAAAAACTCAAAAATTCTTTATACTTAGGTTATCTATCATTTAATTTTTGCTACAAATCTACAGAATAAAAACCTATGTTTAACCTCTTTAACCGTGACAAACAGATGGTGGCAATAACTCCATCAATCGTGGTTTTTACCACTCTCCTGTTGCTATCAATGTACTTTGTTTATCAAATCAGAGAGATTGTGGTGATCTTTTTTATGAGTTTTATCTTGATGATAGCACTAAATCCAATCGTTAATAAACTGCAAAAATATATTAAATCTCGGGCATTAAGTATCGCGGTGGTTTATATTTTATTAATCATTGCCATCTCCTCGTTTCTGGCATTGTTGATACCACCCCTTACAAAACAGCTCACGCAACTGCTTAAAACTGTACAGTTACCATACTTTCAAGAAGAAATTTCCGAGTTTCGTTTTACTGTTCAGGAGTTAAGTCAATGGGCTACTGATTACTCCAGTTCGATCAATGTTTTGTTCTCGATTGCCACCTCAACCTTTAAAGGTTTGTTCCATTTAATTACCTTACTGGTGATTTCATTTTACTTGATTATTGACGAACCACATCTACACAAAAAAATCGGTTGGTTTACCAATAAAAAAAGACATTTTGAGATTGCGCGCGAGTTTTTAGCAGATATTGAAGATCAACTGGGTGGTTGGGTACGAGGTCAGGCGATCATAATGAGCCTTGTTGGACTTTTCACCTATTTAGGTCTAGTCATTATTGGTGTGCCTTATGCATTGCCACTTGGACTTTTGGCTTTTTTACTTGAGATTTTACCTAACTTAGGACCAACAATCGCTGCCGTACCTAGTATTATTGTCGCTTGGGTTTCTGGTGGGCAAGTCATGGCCTTTGTAGTATTAATTTTTTATCTTGTTTTGCAACAGATGCAAAATAGTTTTCTCACTCCAAAAGTCATGAAATCAAGTGCTGATGTTAGTGCTTTAATCAGTATCTTAGGCATTTTAATCGGGATTCAGTTAGGAGGTGTTGTTGGAGGTTTGCTTGCCATTCCCATTTACATCTTGGCTCGCACTGTTTATGGTTATTACCTTCAGTACAAAACTAAACTTAGACCTGATTGGTAGCTTTAATTTTTCCTTAATTTCAGGTACAATTTGCAAAGATTAAAATTATTATTAATCTTGTTAATGATTGTTTAACTTGATGTTAAAAGCCCAGGTGGCGGAACTGGTAGACGCGCAGTCTTGAGGTGGCTGTGGATTTTTCCGTGGAGGTTCAAGTCCTCTCCTGGGCACAAAACACTGCGCCTTGTAAATAAATCTTAGTTTTCAGGCAAACTCAGGTTTGTTCCAAAATTTTAGTCTTCATTAAAAACTCCTAAAAAAACATTCAATTAAATCGTATTTTCCTTGAACAATTGTTAATATTGTGTTTCACACTCTTGTTTAACAAATCAAGATAAAGACCTCAAGTGCGCTAACCTTTTCAAAATTAAGCTTTTAACAACCTATACAAAATAAAAACAAATATACTAAAACTCCGATTTTTTTTCTTATCTCAATGATTGTTTATCTTATAATACTTTACTATATGTCAATTTTTGAATATAATACTTGGCGTATTAACTCTTTTTGCATAATTAAGCATTAGCTGCTTTATTTATGCTTTAGATAAATACATATAGTGATCAATCGCTGTGTCCTTTCTTTAACGACAGTGAATACAGAGATAGATCGCCCTTTAACAATTGAAAGGAGACATATACTGAAAAAGTCAAAGATCGAACTATTTGATTCTTAATGAGAAAGCGAGAGGAGGCGAGATGAAAAAGGTTATGAATAAGAAGCAGGAGTTCCAGTACTGCCTGTGGGTGATACTTTGGATACTCCTAAACTGTAGTTTTTGGTCGTGGTGGTTTCGCGCTAGACACGTCGGAAGTTGGATATTTTTTATATCCATGAGTGTAGCCCTGTTTTATGAGATTACAATACTTCCCTCATTTTATCTGTTTTTCCTTGGTAAAATGAGAAAGCCGCGACACGTATCAGCTCCACGCAAATTACGTGTCGCTATTATCACACTTTGCGTTCCGTCGTCGGAAAGCATTGAGGTGATTGAAAGACAACTTGCTGCTATGGTGGCAGTAAAGTATCCGCACGATTGCTGGATTCTTGACGAAGGAAATAGCGTCAAAGTTAAAGCTCTGGCTAAAAAGTATGGCGTACAACACTTTAGTCGTAGAGGTATTAAGAAGTATAACCAGCCTAATCCGCCCTTTATGGCAAAAACTAAGGCTGGGAACGTGAATGCTTGGTTGGATATGCATAGCGCAAAGTACGACTTTTTCGTACAGCTGGATATTGACCATTTGCCTTGTCCGAGATATTTGGACAAGACCCTTGGCCATTTCGCTGACAAAAAGGTCGCATGGGTTCAAGCTCCCAGTATCTACGGGAATCACTTAAACTCGTGGTCTGCCAGGGGCTCGTCTGAGCAGGAGTTAGTTCTTCAGGGACCACTTCAAATGGGTTTCTACGGATTTAGTGGAACACCGTTTATTATTGGATCCCACTGTACCTATAGAATGAGTTCAATCTGCGAAATTGGTGGGTTTCAGCCCACTCGGGCTGAAGATCATCTAGACACTGTGGTTCTTGCCAGTAAGGGATATAGGGGTGTGTTTCTTCCAGAACCAATTGCCCTGGGAGACGGGCCTGAATCATTTGATATTTACCTTGCCCAACAATTTGCATGGGCATTTAGCATGATTCAGGTATTGTTTTATCACACGCCTAAATTACTCAAGAACTACACGATGAAGCAAGCGATGCAATTCTTGTTTGCGCAGACATGGTACACCTTCTGGTCAACATCAATGTTGGTCATGTTCCTCATGCCAGTCTTGGCTCTGGTAACAAAACCGATAACTATCAATATGTCCTTTCTCGAAACTGGCATGAGGTATTTACCACTACCCATTACCGCGTTTGCCATTTTTTATTGGAGTAGAAAATGGCAACAACCAACCGGGCTTAATCTTAGTTGGAGAGGAGTTTTGCTCCATATAGCTCGATGGCCGGTGGTCACTTGGGCCTTGTTAAACGTAATCTTTGGGGTGCAAAAACCCTATATGATTACGCCTAAGGGTATGAAGTTGGGAGAAAAGCCGTTTAACTTTCCAGCCCATGCTCCCTATTTTATCCTTAGTGCTATCTCTTTCTTGGGGGTCATGTGGTTCAAGTTACGAATCAAGGGCGGAAACAGCCAAGGCTATTTGTTCTTCGTCCTTCAGGGTTGCGCTTGCATGATCCTAGTATATGCAATAGCTCTTTTGACTGACATTAAGGAAATTATGTCCGTCAAAAGAAAAAAAGAAGCAATCCGCATGAGGATTAAACCAATCTCGGTGTTGATTGCGCTTTTTACAACTCTGGTCGTTGTGTCAATAATGAGCGGTTCGCTCATTACTCAGGCAATGACTTGGCGTGAGTTCAAAACCCCAGAAGAAAGAAAAGTAGTTCACTTGGTCCATAGCGTTGAGTCCAAGAAGATGTTTAAAACGCAGATACAACAAATCGACGAGGTGATCAATCAACAAGAGGTTGCTCTCGTTGTGGAAGAGACTGTGGAAACAGAAACAACTCTAAAGGCAACAACTCCAAAGGAGGAGCTGAACGAGACTCTAGAAGTAACTCTTGAGGAAGAGTCAAAGCAAGCAACTCTAAAGGAAGCAACTTCAAAAGAAGTGACTCCAAACGTTGTGCAGAAAGATGAATCTGTACCTGTTCCAGTTGAATTACCCACTAACAGGGTTGCAATCGGTGCTTACGATCCAAACAATATCCTCACTACAGTTGATCTCGATGTTGAACATCATTTTGTGGTGTGGTATCGAATAGATCAACTTGAAGTAGCGCTAAAAAGCGCTCAATCCCATGGGCGTATTCCAATGATCAGTTTAGAACCATGGCCATGGAACGAGCATGGCATGGAAATGGGTCCGATAACGCTCATCGAGGATATAAGTGCGGGTCTATATGACAAGCCGATTCGCGAGAACGCTCGCAGGATAAAATCTCTTTCTCCACAACAAGTAATTGTTCGTTGGGGACATGAGTTTGACCTTTTAGGATTATACCCCTGGTGCACAGAAAATGCAGAGGGGTACAAGAATGTCTACCGCCACGTTGTAGACATCTTTAATCAAGAAGGGACTGCAAATGTTCTTTGGATGTGGTCGCCTGCGGGCAATGAGTCTTCCGTCAACTTCTTTCCCGGAGAGGATTGTGTTGATATTATCGGCATAACAATACTCTCTGATAATGTCTGGGAAATGGTTGCTGGTACAGACGAGCAACGCGCCTTTGAAACGTTGTTGGAAGAAAAGTACTGGTTGTCGTTTTTCTATCAAAAACCACTCTTTGTAGCCGAGGTTGGTATTAGTACTGAAACTTCGGACTTTCAGTTGGACTGGCTAAAGACTGCTAAAAAAACTTTCGAGTATTATCCTTGGTTAAAGGGTTTTGTCTATTTCAATCGGGTCAATCAACATGCCCCAGTGAATAGTCATTACCCAGACTATACGCTCACTCTTGAAAAATGGGAGGAGGTGTTTGGTAAATAACTATTTGTCTCTTTTCAAATTCTCCTGGGGTGAAAGCCCCAGGAGAAAACTCTGCTATCTTTTATTTGAAAAATTATACAACCTCAAACCAGATTAACCTCAAAATGATCATTGAACAAGATTATATTAAGCTGTTGTTTGCGCGATAGAACTTTAATTTTTTAAACTGTTGAGAAAGTGTTCCTATGAGAGTCGTGTGAAAAAATTTCTATTGTGGCAATGATCTGGGAATGATAAACCCCAACCTTCGAGCTCGCGTCCCCCAAAACAAGATAACAAAAAAGTTAACCTTTTCAATAACACCAAATCGGCTTGATTAACAATATAGAGTAAGTTTATAGTAGACAATTTACAATCCATATGAAGTGTCTTTGATAACTATGAGATTAAAGGATTGATGAATAGATCTGTTTTTATGATGCTATAATTTAGGTGTTTGTTATAAATTTAAAATTATCAAATCACAACCAAAACTCTTGGGTCAGTAGCTCAGTCGGTTAGAGCACCTGCCTCTTAAGCAGGGTGTCGTGGGTTCGAGTCCCACCTGACTCACTTTTTCCTTGCTAAATCATAAATAACAAAACTACCTAGCTTTTCTTTAACAGTATAATCATCCAAAAAAACAAACGGCTTGTTAAGTGTAGCAATCTCTCCATCCTCAGTTTCAAGTTCAATGGGTAAGTTCAAGACTGTTGAACTCACTGCAACATAACCCCTTTGCTCATAAGCTTCATCTAAACTCAAGCTTTGAACTCCCCAAACCTCTATTGGTAAAGAGGTATTCGCCAGTACGGCCAGAGAGTCAATCTCACGCTCACGACACCAACTGCTCAACCGTTTTAAATCTTGACCCCAATCCAGATTGGAATCAATCATCATCTCATGCTTACTGCCCAAGACTGCACTGAAAAAATTAGCACTGGAGAAAAAATAAGGAAATCTAATAATCGACAGCAAAACATAAAAAATCATCAGCATTTGTCTGAGTTGGGTGTTTTTAATCTTGTCTGTGCATGCTCCTGTCAGCACCGCTCCAAAACCAATCACCGGCAATAAAATTCTCATGCCAAACGCCATGCCAGAGTAAATCGTCAACAAAAAATACAAACCAATCATGATTAGTAAAAAAGTAAGGCGTTGATTGCTGATTTTTTGTCTGATAACTAAATAAATTGAGATCATAAACATCACTAGATACATCTCTGCAGTTTTTAACAAAAAGGAGAGCGGATAAAACCACCGCCAGTTGAATTGACCAACTCTGCCGGCTAAATACTGCAGTTGGCCCACTGCCTCGTGGTGATTGATCAACTTTAAGCCATAACGGTAATAATAGGGCAGAGGCGCAACAGCCACTAGGGCATCAACCGTTTCTGATTTTTTCACCGCAATCGTTTCCTGAACTATAGGCAACTCCTCCCAGAGCATCTGTGGCGCTTCAAAGGGCAAATAGAATAACCAGATTACAACCCAACCAATTAGGGCAACTACTCCCAAACTTATCAAGATTTTTTTAATAGACACTGTTTTAGCCAAACTTAAACTAGCAAAAAATACGATCGGCAAGATGAAAACTGCTGAGTATTTGGTTAATAGTGCCAAACCAAACAACAATCCGGAAAACAGTAAGTTCTGCCATCTGCCCTTAAACAAAAACCTTAAATAAAACAACACCGTGCCCAGCCAAAAAACCAACAACCCCATATCAGTGGTCACTAAAGCTCCGTTGGCTAAGACATTAAACTCAAATCCAAATAAGACCGAGGCAATCAAACCTTTTTCTTGATCTTGCAGAATATCGCTGGTTAATTGATAAACAAAAAAGATGCCCAGTAGAGTTAATAAAATTAACGGAAGACGGGAGAGCAACAACAGTTTCGTGGGATTATTTTGCTCAAACAAGTTGCGACCCAGGTCATAAATGACATGAGTGTGTGGATTTTGCAAATCCTGCTGAGTGATATTAAGCTTAAAATCAGAATAAAACAGACGCAATGACAAACCTGATAAAAATTTAATTAAGGGCGGATGCTCGCTGTTAAAACGCAAATCTGACAGCTGTGCATAGGTGAGTCCTGAAGCAATGTGCGCGGGCTCATCATAGGTGGGAGCATCAGACAAAGTAGTGAGGATTAAAATTAAGGTGACCGCTAACATCACCACACCCAGCCAAATTTTTGAGCTTGTCATAAGCAAAATTGTAGTGATATTTTTTAAAAACAACAATGTGGTGGAAAAACACAAAATTGATTTCCGGTGGTATAATAAAAATCTCTTGACTGCTTAGCTCAGTTGGTTAGAGCGCTTCGCTTACATCGAAGAGGCCATAGGTTCGAGTCCTATAGCAGTCACGGTTTAAACTGGCATAGCTCAAGAATGAATGTTAAAATAATTGATTGTTCAGTTATTAACCACGCCAAGCTAGCCAAGTTGGTCACGGCACATGTCTGAAAAACATGGGATCTTGGTTCGATTCCAAGGCTTGGCACAACAATTGCGCGAATAAACAAAAACTGAAATGGTGGTTGTGAGGGTATAAAATCGCGAGAGTAGCTCAGTTGGTAGAGCGTCTCCTTGCCAAGGAGAAGGTCGCGGGTTCAAATCCCGTCTCTCGCTCAGAACCGCGTAAAAATAAAACTTCCCCAATTTTCACTTATATTATTTTTTTGTACCCCAGGAGGGATTCGAACCCCCGACGCCAGGTTCCGAAGACCTGCGCTCTATCCACTGAGCTACTGGGGCTAAAACATTTAAAATTATAGCCAAACAAGTATAAATTATATCAATTTTTCAGATATAATAACATCCTAGTCACACAAACCTTACAACAACAAGCCGAAGTGGCGGAACTGGTAGACGCGCACGTTTCAGGGACGTGTGGAAGTAATTCCATGGAGGTTCGAGTCCTCTCTTCGGCACAGGTTTAATTAAAAAAAACAAGCTTCAACTTTCATCTACTAATTATCTCGAATATAATAGAGTTGTTACTCATCAAGTCCAACAGTCATATGAAACTACTTGCCGGATCATCTACTCCAACCTTAGCCAAAAACATTGCCCAGAAGCTTAAAATTCCTCAAATTAACTGCGAGATTGAAAAATTTTCTAATGGAGAGAAAAAAATCTGGATTAAAGACAAACTGCAGGGTCAAAATGTGGTGGTGGTGCAGTCTTTTATTGATCCAGTTGACGAGACTATTGTTGAAACCTTACTGATAGCTGACGCTTTAGAGCGAGTTGGGGTCAGACACGTTAGCCTAGTTATTCCCTGGATGGGTTACTCGCTTCAAGACAAGGTGTTCCGCAAAGGAGAACCTATCTCGGCCAAGGTAATTGCGGATTTAATCTCACATTCTTATGTTAAACGGGTGGCGCTCATGGATCTACACAACGACAGCATTCCTGCGTTTTTTGGGATTCCCACCAGTTATTTATCTGCCTTAGGAATCTTTAGCGATTACATCAAGAAAAACTTTGACTCAAAAAATACCGTGGTGGTCAGCCCTGACTTTGGTGGTTTGAAACGTGCCCGCATCTTTGCCCGTCAGCTAGATCTAGACTTAATTAATATTGACAAGGACCGTGATCTTAAAACCGGCGAGGTTAAAGCCATTGATCTGCATGGTGATGTTAAAAACAAAACCGCGATCGTGATTGATGATGTGATTGTTTCGGGAGGCACTGTGGTTGAGGCCGGCAACTTGCTTAAAAAGTTTGGTGCGAAAAAACTGGTTTTTGTTGCCAGTCATGCTTTACTCACCGGTAATGCGGTTGAAAAAATACAAGATTCAGAAGTAGACCAGATCATCATCACCAACACTATTGAGCCTAAAAAATTTCCTAAAAACTTTACCGTTATAGACGTTTCATCAATCTTTGCTGAGGATTTATCCAGATGGTTAACCAACGGCATCAACAATCATTAAAAAAACCATTAGCTAATTTACCCAAACATGCTAGTTTCCCAACTCCCGTTTAAACCAACCAAAACCACTCCGTCTGATACCGAGACTAAAAACCATCAGCTTTTAGTACAAGCTGGTTATGTGCGTCAACTGATGGCAGGTGTTTATACTTACACTCCACTGGGGTTGATTACCCTAAACAAGATTCGCAATATTATTCGTCAAGAAATGAACCAAGTTGGTGGTCAGGAAATCCTGATGCCAATGTTACATCCCAAAGGTAACTGGCAAAAATCAGGCGGTTGGGAAGATATTGATGTTTTGTTTAAGTTAAAAAGTCGCACTGGTAAGGACTATGCTTTAGGACAAAGCCACGAGGAGATTATTACCCCGTTAGTCAAAGAAGTTATTCAAAGTTACCGCGATTTACCTCTAGCTTTATATCAAGTTCACTGGAAGTTTCGCGACGAACTAAGATCAAAATCCGGCATCTTACGTGGTCGCGAGTTTGAGATGAAAGATATGTATTCTTGGCATGAAACTCAAGATGACTTTGAACAGTTTTATGAAAAGGTTAAACAAGCCTATCTCAAAGCTTACCAGCGCGTTGGTCTTGTTGCTAAAGTCACCGAGGCTTCAGGTGGCAGTTTTACTGAAAAAATTTCTTACGAGTTTATGGTTTTAACTGATGCTGGCGAAGACGATATTTTTTACTGTCCCGCTTGTGAGTATTGCGTTAACAAAGAGATTGCTAAAGTTAAGGCTGGCGACAGGTGTCCAAGTTGCCAAAAAGCAGATTTGGCAGAGGCTCGTGCTTCTGAGGTGGGTAATGTTTTTGATCTCGGTCAAAAATATGCAAAAGATTTTAACCTGACTTACATGGATAAACAAGGTAATCATCAATACCCGATCATGGGTTGTTACGGCTGGGGTACCACTCGCACCATGGGCGTAATTGTAGAAAAATACAATGATGAAAAAGGTATTATCTGGCCAAGAGCTGTTGCGCCGTTTGATATTTATCTCGTGGATATAGGAGTAGAAAAATCTAAAGCAGAAACTCTTTACCAACAACTGCAAAAGATGGGTTATCAGGTTTTGTGGGATGACCGCGACAACGAAACTCCAGGTTC
This sequence comes from uncultured Pseudomonadales bacterium, assembly GCA_964502565.1. Taxonomy (GTDB): domain Bacteria; phylum Patescibacteriota; class Microgenomatia; order UBA1400; family PJMF01; genus CAYVBW01. The sequence continues at coordinate 1,547 of CAZCXA010000004.1, read as the reverse complement.
AAAGTTTGCTCAAGCCGACCTGGTGGGTCTGCCTGCGCGGGTGGTGCTGTCCGAACGAACTGGTGATAAAATCGAGTTTAAGTTTAGAAATCAGGAAACTTCTCAGTTAGTCGAGCTAAACAAAATCCCAGATGTCTTCAAACAAGAATAGCGGTAAAACTTTTCAGTACAAAAACTTAACTTTAACCAATCATGCTAAGGGACGAGTTATTAACCGTTCTCTATCTTTAGAGAACTTGTTTCAAACGGTTCAGTCTGCTGATAACAAAATAATGTTAAATGATGGCAGGGTTAAGTTTATCAAGAGTATCAATAACAGAACTTATCAGGTAGTTGCAAAATACCTGACTGATGAGGAGCAATGGCTCATAATTTCTGCCTGGGTTAGGGGAGAGGATGACAAGGTACCACTCGTCTGGCAACTTATCACCCTGCCTTTTAAACTAATCTGGAAGTTACTTTGTGTGATTTTTAACTTGATCAACAGCCAGTTATCATAATACAGAACCATTGCTCAGATACATAATCAACAGCCAGTTATCATAATACAGAACCATTGCTCAGATACACAACTATTACTTAATTGCAAAAACTACAAGAAATATATAAGCCTATAAAATTTCTATATTCTAGCCATATAATAAATTATAGATTGATTTACGCGTCTTTTTTGAATATGGCAACCGTTTAAAAATACAATATAGTACAAACTAACTCAAAAAAAATCCCGGTGAGGAGCCCACTGCAAAGGAAACTAAGCAGTGGGTTTTTTTTAACTCAACTCAAGCGACTCTTGTGATATGATATTATGCGATATGTCTATTAACTCAACCTCAAAAAAACTAGTTGTCACTCACTACACTCCAGATCTTGATGCCTCAGGAGCGGTTTGGGTTCTGAAACGGTTTGATAGCCAGGTTTATGCAGATGCTAAGTTTGCCTTTGTTAACCCAGGAGAGCGTATCACTCAACAACAGGCCGAGGATCTCGGGCTTAGCTTGCATGAAGTCACTCACGTTGATACTGGTCTAGGTAAGTTTGATCACCACCAGCCAGAACGTGCACAACTCAACACCTGTGCTACCAAACTTGTTTATCAATATGTCTGTAAAAAGCACCCCGCGCTTAAAGAAGATAAGGCGCTTCAAGAACTTGTAGAGTTTATTAACGAGATCGACCATTTTCAAGAAATTCATTGGCCTGAAGCTGGCCACCTGCGATATGCTTTTATGATCCATGAACTCATCAGGGGTCATGAGTTATACAATCCTCAAAACGATGAGTCACAACTTTATTTTTCTCTAAACTGTTTAGATTATGCTTATGTATCAGTCAGACAAGTTATTCAAGCTAATCAAATTATTGAAGAGGAAGGTATGCAGTTTAACATTAATGAAGGTGCTTGTGTTGCCATGCTAACTACCAATGATGACACCATCAAACAAGCACAAAAACAAGGTTATTTAATGGCGATTCGTAAAGATCCTATTAAAGATTATGTCAGAATTAAAGTCAGACCTGATGCAAAGTTTGATCTAAAAAAACTT
>CAZCXA010000003.1:24364-56195 GCA_964502565.1 uncultured Pseudomonadales bacterium | reverse complement strand
CAACACGACCGATACCAAATACAATGCACCACATATGAACCTTGTTATTGTTGAATCACCTACCAAAGCACGCAAGCTCGCTGGTTACTTAGGCAAGAACTTCACGATTGAAGCCTCGGTTGGTCATGTTCGTGATCTGCCAAAAAGCCAACTCGGAGTGGATCTTGAAAATGATTTTGAGCCAAGTTATGAAGTTCCTCAAGGTAAGGGCAAGGTGGTTAAACAACTTCAAAAGTTAGCAAAAAAGGCTAACACCATCTATCTCGCAATGGACCCAGATCGGGAGGGTGAAGCGATTGCTTGGCATGTTAAAAATCTGCTTGAGGAAGCTGGCTTAACGAAAAAAGATATTTTTCAAAGAAGTGTTTTTTTTGAGATTACTAAACCGGCAGTGATAAAGGCAATTGAAAAGCCTGGTAAACTCAACATTGATTTGGTAGATGCTCAGCAAGCTCGTCGTGTTTTAGATCGGCTAGTAGGCTACAAGCTTTCTCCAGTTTTATGGCGCAAGGTGCGTCGTGGCTTGTCTGCTGGTAGAGTACAATCTGTAGCTTTGCGTTTAATCGTGGAGCGCGAACGAGAACGTGAGGCATTTAAGCCTGACGAGTACTGGGAGATTGATGTGGCTTTGAGCTCCAGCAAAGCAAAAATTCCAGATAAGATTTTTATTGATACCAACTCTATTGAAAATCTTCCCAAACAGGTTTTGATCGCGAGCCTTAACAAGATTAATAATAAAAAACATGAGATCAATAGCGCAGACCAGGCTGAGCCCGTGATTACTGATCTTAAAAAGGCTGATTACACAGTGGTTGAGGTTCAACGCAAGGAACGTCAACAGCATAGTTATCCGCCGTTCACGACCTCCACTTTACAACAGGCTTCAGCATACACTTTAGGTTTTTCTGCCAGACAAACAATGAGTTTGGCACAACAGCTTTATGAAGAGGGTCTGATTACTTATCATCGCACTGATGCGATGTATTTAAGTGCTAGTTCTATCAAGATGGCTCGGGATTATATTAAAGAAAATCATGGTGACCAATATCTACCAGAAAAGGCAAGGGTTTTTAAGAATAAGTCTAAAAATGCTCAAGAAGCCCATGAGGCGATTCGTATTACCAACGTTAATGTCACAAAAGAGGTGGTGCCAGCACAGGGAGCGAAACTCACAGATAGACATGCTCGCTTGTATGATTTAATTTGGCGTCGTTTTGTTGCCAGCCAGATGGCACCAGCGGTTTATGATCAAACAAGTATTGTGATTGAGGCGATTAACTCTGCAAACAAGAATAATAAATATGAGCTAAGGTCAGCAGGGTCAATCATGAAGTTTCCAGGTTGGCGCAAACTGTTTCCGGCTGGTCAAGATACTCAATTGCCTGAGGTTAAGCCTCAACAATCACTTACTTATCTGGAAATTAATCCTCAACAAAAGTTTACTTTACCTCCCCCTCGTTACAGTGACGCCTCCTTGATTAAGGAACTGGAAAAGCGTGGTATTGGTCGACCAAGTACATATGCCAGCATCATCTCGGTTATTCAGGATCGGGCTTATGTAGAGCGTGAGGACAAGTTGTTTTTTCCAACCGCGATTGGTTATACAGTGAGCGATTATTTATTGGCACATTTTCCAGATGTGATGGACTATGATTTTACAGCTGAGATGGAGGAGGATCTAGATCGGATTGCCCGTGGTGAAAAGGAATGGAAAAAGGTAATTAAGGTTTTTTGGGATCCGCTATCAGGGAAAATAGATGATGTTATAAAAAATGGCGAACGTGCTCAGATTCCGGTTGAAAAAACTGGTGAGAAATGTCCGCTGTGTGGCCAAAAAGAGGGCGGGGAAGTGGTTTTACGTTCTGGCAAGTACGGTAAGTTTAAGAGCTGTAGCCGTTATCCTGATTGTGATTATACTGAGAATTATGCCGAAACTTTAGACGACCGACCTTGTCCATTATGCAATAAAGGCTTGATTGTGGTTAAAAATACGCGTTGGGGAAAAAAGTTTTTTGGTTGCAGTCTTTATCCAAAATGTGATTGGGCCAGCTGGAGTAAGCCTGCACCTGGTTTAAAGATAGATCAAGAAGAGTGGGCAAAGCTACAAAAAGAAAAGGCCGCTCGTAAGGCTAAACGTTTGGCTGGCAAGAAAAAAACAGGCAAGAAAAAATCTGACAAGAAAAAATCTGGTAAGAAAAATCCTGGTAAGAAAAAACCTGACAATCAAAAAACTAGCCAAAAGAAAAGTAGTCAAAAGAGGAGCAATCAAGGTAAGACTCAACTAAAAAAAGCTAGTAAAAAAGTTAGTTAAAAAGCTAGTAAAACAGCTTGTTAAAAAAGTAAACCTAATAATCTATTCCTTATGAACATCACTGTCTTTGGCGGTGCTTTTGATCCTCCGCATTTTGGTCATCTAAAAATAATTAATAGTCTTTTTGAACAAAAGATTGCTGATGAAGTTTGGTTGGTGCCTACTGGAGTGCATGATTTTGATAAAAAGATGCAGTCAGCTGAAATAAGGATTGCGATGCTAGAGCTACTCATAGCTGAGTTACCACCTAAACTTCAGTCTAAAATTAAGATTAACACCTGTGAGTTAAACAGACCAGGAGTGAGCCAAACTTATGATACTTTGCTTGAATTGTCGGCCCAAAAACCTCAGGATAAATTTTCTTGGATAATGGGCTCAGATAATCTTGCCAAGTTTCATCTTTGGGAAAACTATCAACGCATCTTAACTAAGTTTTTGGTTTACATCTATCCTAGATTGGGCTTTGCCATGAAGCCTTTATACAATGGTATGGTGGTTTTATCTGGAGTGGAGCAGGTGGAGGTTTCTTCAACAAAAATTAAAGAGATATTAGCTAAAGATTCAACAGAAAAATTGGCAGATTTTTTGCCAAAAACTATCTTACAATATATTCAGTTGCATAATTTATATTAGAAAGATTAATATGGCTCAAGCTAAATACAAAGAGTATTATCAAAAGATGTTAGCAAAAGAGGCTGATTTGTTTGCTCGGTTTCGCATTGTGCATGACAGTTATCAGCAAGATCAAAAAAAATTTCAGAAAGAGTTTAATCAGGTTGGACGTCAGGTTGTTGATGCTGTTCATGATTGGGAACGGCGGTTGTGCTCGGTGATGGGTCGGAGTCAATACGCTTCTTACTCGCAAACTGTTTCAGAGAAGTTTTGGGATTTGGTAAGACAAGATTTTTCACAAATTGATATGGTTGGAGTGATAATTGAAACTTGAAAAACAGCCTTGTTAATTATTAACTATTAATTTTTTATGGCTCAATATAAACCTCAAACCCAAACCATGGCAGACGGTTATTACTCAGAAGATGAGTTGGATATGGATGTTGACGAGCTAGATTTAAGTTTTTTAGATGAAGAAGAGGAGTAGGTTAAAACCTCAAAAGTTAACGGTAAAAAATACTGCCTAACCGGTAATTTGCAATAATCATTTAGCTTTTTAACTATAAGTTTTCTTAACTATGAAGATTGCTTTGGTCGTGCCTCATATTTTTATGCATCAGGCTATTCTGCCTGAGGTGATCTTTTCTCCCGGAGAGTTGGCACTTAATTTGGCTAAAGAATTAGTAAAATCAGGTCATGAGGTAACGCTATTTAGTCCTGGACCGGTAGCTAGTCTTCTACCAAAAAAAATTAAAAATATTTCTGCTGATTTAAGTTTGTTTGAGGCAGAGCTGGCTCAACGAGGCGATGGCTATCTGGATTTACTGAAAAAGCATCCTTTAACCTTTATTACCTTGGCGCGACAGGTGCAGTCAGAGTTGATAGCCCAAGCTTTTTTTCAAGCCAACCAGGGTGAGTTTGATTTGGTCCACATATGGTGTAATGAGGAGGAGCAGGCGTTGGTGAATGCTCGGTTTTGCCAAGTGCCGGTGGTGTTTAATCACCACGAACCGTTTAATTTTTTAACAAAGTATCGAGCGATTTTTCCCAAGTATCCGCGGTTAAACTGGATTTCTTTTTCCTTGGCTCAAAGAAAAACCTTTGAATCGCGGTGCAACAGACCGATAAATTGGGTGGGCAATGTTTATCACGGTCTTGATCTGAAGCGGTTTACTTTACAAGAGAAGCTTGGTGATTACCTGGTGTATATGGGCAGGATTATCCAGCCCAAGGGAGTGCATTATGCTGTTGCCTGTGCTAAACAGCTGGGTTTACCTTTAAAAATTGCCGGTAAGCATTATGCAGGTCATAGCAAAGACCGGTATTGGCAGGAGTTTATTCAGCCTGAGATTGACAACGATTTAATCGAGTATGTGGGTTTTGTGAAGACTGATCAAGCCAAGCAAGAGCTGTTGGGTTCGGCTTTAGCTTTATTAATGCCGTCAACTTGGCAGGAGCCATTTGGCATGGTGATGTTGGAGGCGATGGCTTGTGGCACCCCGGTGGTGGGTTTCAGCCAAGGGGCTGTGAAAGAGGTGGTTAAATCTGGACACAGTGGCTGGTTAGCTGATTATTTGCCAGAGGATAAAACTTTGAAAAAAGGCAAGCAAGTTAGTAAAACTAGAGATCAGCTGAAACTGGAGCAAAATTTTCAGCAAAATGTCAGTAATTTAGCAGATAATGTGAAAAAACTAGACATTATCAAGCGTATTAACTGTAGACAATATTTTGAAGATAACTTTACAGATGAACAGATGTGTCAGAATTACCAAAGGATTTATAATTTTTTGTTTCAAAAATAATGAAATTGATAATTTTTTTTGATGAATATCAACTACTGTTATTATGCTGTTTAACAACATCTAAAAAATATCTAACAAAAGTATTTGACTGCATTCTTTGAGCTGCTAAATCAAGATCATAATGGGAAATTCCATTTAATCCCAGTAATTTAATTTGCATGTTTGATAGGTTCATAAAAAGAGAGTTATTAACTTGATAAAACGGTCGAATGATTGCGCAATATTGATATTGAAGAGCTATAAGTTCTAAAACGGTAGTGTAATCTGATGATTTCATCTTTTGTTGAATTTTATGACCAAGCTCATTTATTTTTTTAAAATATATAGGTATGGATTCTGGGGGAGGGTAAGCAAATTGATACTTTCCATTGGAGTTAAAAAAATCAACTGGCAGATAATCCTCAGGAATACCTTCTAGCCTGACCCTGCTAGGAACACGGGTATTATTAGAAAATCGATCAGCATATGGATCATGATATCTTTTTGCAAGTTCAGCGATTTCTTCAGATTGTCTGAGCCTACTATTGACAAGATATTCAGAGCGTGTTTCTCCAGGATTTACAGACATTGCACCTTGACCTACTTGTGTGTAAACATTTCTTTTGCATGCTATTATGTGAGTAGCGCAAAGAGCATCGATTAATGGTTGTTCACTTTGAGCGTCATATAATTTTCCGCTTAAGAATAACCTAACCAAATATTCCCTCACTTCCTTATTATTCTTGATATAATCATGGTTTAAGGGATTTCCATCATTGTCAGGTTGCCTAGTTATCTCATGAGGTTTTACCTCAGTAGCATGTTCTTTATTATCTTGATTGGGCATTGCTTCCATAACCATTCTTCTCGAATACCCACCCTTTTCTTCTTTTTTCTGATCTAATCTGTGGTGAGTGAGGAACCGAGTATCAGTATAAACAATCGTGCCATTAGTACTTCTTAAGTCTTTTATAGATATTAATCCATCATGCAAACTTATTAAGACGTGTAGTCTTGAAACAGTAGGATCTAGTTGGAATCTATGTCTAGATTGTCTTCCGATAGTAACCTCTTCTCCTTCGCGTAGCCCTTTATATCTCTCTATATCTATCTCTAGGTCTTCCGAAAACTGATGAATAATAAAAGGAGTAGTAACCCAAAGATCATGATTTTTTGGGTAGCAACTGGTTTGATTTGGAGGTATTTGAAATATGCCAAATTTCTGTTCTCCTATCTCAAATGCTTTAACGAGAGGAGCTTTGATGCCGAATTTTCTTTCGCATTCTTCTGAATTTAGAATATGTTTTTCAGTCAGAGGTTCTTGATTCTCATCATGTTTTGGTTTAGGCTCTGGGGAAGAATGAGCAGGATTTTCCATGTTCGAGACAATTGTTAGTATTTATGATGATTCAATGTCACTATTATCAAATACGATTAAATCACCACTAAATCCGCTTTAATATGTGGCTGAGGCTCATAGTTAATCAGTTCAAAATCTTCAGTTGTAAAATCGTCAATATTTTTTACCTTGGGATTAATCTTTAATGTTGGCAGTCGAGTGGGTCTTCTTTGCACTTGTTCTAGAGCTTGTTTCAAGTGGTTTTTATAAAGATGTAAATCGCCAATACTGATAATAAACTCGCGCGCTTCTAGGCCGGTCACCTGAGCCACCATCATTAACAGCAAGCTATATTGGCTGATATTGAACGGTAAACCCAAAAAGGCGTCTGAACTGCGCTGGTAAAGTTGCATTCTTAGTTTCTCTTTGGTCACGTTAAACTGAAAAAAAGTGTGACAGGGCGGTAATCTCATCTCTTTAACTTGGGCTGGATTCCAAGCAGACACCAGCATTGCCTTGGAGTCGGGCTGAGTCTTGATCTCCTTGATCACGTTCTGCAGTTGGTCAATATGTCCGCCTTTATAATCAGGCCATTTGCGCCATTGATAACCATAAACAGGACCTAAATCACCGTTTTCGTCTGCAAAATCATCCCAGTAATGAATTTTTTTCTCCTGCAGAGCCTTAATATTGGTGTTGCCAGAAATAAACCACAGTAACTCGTTAAGCATCAGTTTAAAAGGCATTTTTTTGGTGGTGAGAATCGGAAAGCCGTGACGCAGATCAAACCGCATTTGGTAACCAAAGGTAGATCTCAAACCATGAATGCCACGAGATTTTTTACTTTTGCCATCTTTAAGAATGTGGTGGAGAGCCTTGAGGTATTGAACCATACTTTAAAAGTATATCAAAAGATTAAAAACTCGTGTAGTAACAGGTTTTATTTAAATAAAGATTAAAACTCGTCTCGCAATAAGTTTTTTAACTGTAATACAAACTTACTATTGACAATTATTCATTATGGGTATATATTCATAATGAATATTAATTATTTTAAAAAGGAGGCACATATGCCAGGATTTGACAAAACAGGTCCACGAGGCCAGGGACCAAAAACCGGCCGAGGTTTAGGCGTCTGCGGTCCAGGACCAGGAATGGGAATGGGTTATGGCAGAGGTCTAGGAATGGGCTTTGGTAGAGGCTATGGAATGGGTGCAGGTAGAGGAATGGGTCGCATGGGCATGGGTCCATGTCCATATTACTACTCCATGCCAGGATACATAGCTCCCAAAAATCAGTTAGCTGCTCTACAAGAAGAGAAAGCGATGCTAGCTGAGGAAAAAGAGATGTTAGAACAGGAAATGTCTGTTTTAGATGAGGAGATTAAAGCTTTAGAAAAGTAATGTTAGCGAAGCCCTAAACAAGGTAAAACAGCTTGGTTGTCTGATAAAAATCAAGCTGTTTTGCTGTTTCGCTTTTTTGCTGTCTCACTTTTTTTGCTGTCTCGCTTTTTATTAATCAAGTTATTTATTATGCCAAGACCAAGATTATGTCGGCGCATTCGTTTTCAACCAGAGGTAGACTACTTTAAACCGCGTGGAGTGCCAATGTCGTGTTTGCAGATCACCACCTTAACTCTGGAGGAGGTAGAGGCTTTAAGATTAAAAAACATTGAAAACTTGACTCAGCTAGAGTGCGCCCAGAAAATGAGAACCTCGCAAAGCACTTTTCATCGGATCTTAAGTTCTGCTTATAAAAAAGTGTCTGAAGCCTTGATTGAAGGCCGGGCAATCAGGATTAAGCAAGAGTCTCCTCAGCAATGATTAAACTCTGGTTGTGTTTTAATTTTAGTTGCGCAACAGGTCTAATCTATCGCCTAATATCTTCTTGGCATAACCTTGTGAATGTTCTAGCTGACAAACGATCTTTTTAAGCGGAGTTCTGGCGAGCATCCTGGCGCAAATCGGGCATGGCATCAGTTTGATGAACAACGAGCAGTCGGTCAAATCCAGTTTTTGCTCAAGGGCTTTGAGCATCAGCTCAACTTCTGCATGATTAGTGTCAAAATGATTTAAGTCTTGAGGTGGAGTGAGCTTCTTTTCTTTGCTAGCACCAGCGTGCAACATATAGGTTTCATATGGCACTACCGCGTTATGGGCCCATAACAGCAATCTGCCATTTTTAGCCAGGACAGCTCCGGTTTGAAAGGTGTAATCAAACGAGTGCTTGCCAGCTTGGGTGGCAAGTTCTAGCAACTCTTTTACAGAAAACTTCTGATTGACTGATTTTTTCAAAGACACCAGTTTGGGCTTAATCTGCTCAAGATATTGTCGCGCCTCTGTCTCATCAACAAAAGAACTGACCAGTTTGTAAGGTAGATGTAATTTTTTTATGAGGTGATACTCGTCTCGATAATGAAAGGCGCGGTGCCATGAGCCGTTAACACCAATTACGCCTGACCAGGGTAGTCTTTTAATCGCCTTAACCGTGTCAGCTTGAGAATATTGCAAGATTGTCAGCTGTTGGTTTTTAGTGAGTTTGATCTTTTCCAAAGCCAGAGTTAACTCGGCTAAAGACAAGGTTTGAAACTGAGCACAGTCTTCTAAACCGGTTATGTATTGTTCTGTAACACATCCCCAAACCACCGGTCGTTTTGTTATTAACTGTTTTGTAAGTTGTTGAACACGTTCAGCTGAAATCTGTCGAGATCCTAAAATTAACAGGGGCTTGCTTTTTCCAGACAACAGTTGTTTTGGAGAGGAGAGAGTTTGCCAATGATGGACTTTAATTTTTGTCATTATTGATATTTTTTTTCGAATTTTTTTAAGGTTGCGGTCATTAATTTTTTCTGTTCTTTAAACTTTTGAGTATTTTCCAGAGGTGTATTTTTCAGTTGACGATAGTTCCACTGACATAAACTAGATTTGTCAAACGGGATAAACTGCATGTGCAAGTGATCAGATACAGTCATTTGTGCTTGACCTCCACCTTCGCGAATTAAGGTCCATAAGCCTTTGTAGCCATAAATTTTTTTAAGCATTTTTTTCGCTAAATAGGAAAACTTTCGCATGGTTTCCCACTGAGCCGGGGTTAATTCCTTAGGAGAACGAACATGCTGGCGAGGAATAGCCATCAGTTGTCCATCAATATAGGGATAAAGATTGACCGCCAACACGATCTCATTTTCCTCTAGTAAAATATACTTCTCTTTAAGGTCGCAAAAAACACACTTGTTGGTATTTTTCCAAATTTGGTCATAGTCCCCATTAAGTCTGGCATTTTTCTTAAACTCTTGGTCTTGATGTTTTTGGGACTGACAGGTCATTGTTAAAACTTTTTTGTTATTATCATCTATCTCTTAACGGTTTTTTAACATCATGCATATAATCTTTGAGAACCTCGCTTAAATGAGCGCTCACGCCTTTTTTCAGAATTTGAGTGGTTGAGATAAAAGGAGACTGGCGGTCAACCAATTCTACCCTGCCTTTGTAATCAATAACTGTTTTATACTCTGGTGAGTTTTTATAGCCATTGTTCCATTCTTCTTTAACAGTCACGTAGACGTCTGGCTTAAGTAGCTCCAGGGTTGGTTGGTTGCTCATTTGAGGCACGATCGTTACCAAGTCAACAAAACGAAGATAGGTTAACATCTCGGCTCGAATTTTTTCGTCAAGAATTGGGCGTTGTGGACCTTTTAAGGCGCTCACGGTTTGATTAGAACTGATGCCAACGACTAAAACGTCAGCTAGTTTTTTGGCTTCGTGCAAATATCTTACCTGGCCTACGTGAAGCATATCCCAGGCTCCAGCAGTATAAACAATGGTTTTGTTTTTAGCTCGGATTTGTTGACCCACTATTTCCAGTTGAGTGGGTCTAATAAGGCGTTGTTTCCAAGAAAATGTCATAAATACCTCAAGTTATTATTCAGGTGTAATTAAAAAATATCACCCGCTGACGCGGGCAGGCAGGATTGATCATCAACAGTGTTTATCATCTATTTATACCAGCTTTAATAGGAATAAATCAACCGAGATTAAGTTTGGTTATATATATTACATCTTAACTTATATTACTACTGAACTCAGTAACCTTTTTTTTACTAGCCACTGACTGGTTCTAACAAAATGCTCATTTTTTGACAGAGACTCGTAAGGATTGTGTTTTAAAAACTTGTAAAGATCATAAAATAAAAAATAGGCGATTAATGGCTCGAGCAACCTCTGATTTGTCAAAGTTTGCTGACCCCGTTTTTGATAACCAGAGTTAAGAAAATACTTTTTAACCTTTTCGTTCTCCTTATATTTACAGTCGATGATCAAAAAGGCGAGGGTGCGAGCCAGATCAATGAGTTTAGGACCAACCGCGGTTTTTTCAAGATCTAAAACTCCTGAGATGTAAAGATTCGAGGTCAGGTCGTCTTTTTTTCGTTGATCAACAAAGATGAGTTTGTCTGATATGGAGTTATCAGAAGAGTTGTTGAACAAGATATTGCCTCGTACAAAATCTAGATGTAAAGCCTGTTGTTCTGTTAGTTTTGAAACCTGAAAAAGTAGTTGTTCAAATTGTACAAAAGTGTTTTTGTTGATGTTAAGTTTTAGTTTTTGTTCAAGAGCATTAATCACGTTTTTTTGAATAAAATATTTATTCATTATTGCAAGTTTAGCCTCTAGATTAGTCACTTCATTACTAAGTGATTTTGAAGGAAAATCTTTTAAATCATGATGTAGCCAACCTAAAACTTGGCCTAAAAGCTTAATATGTTTCATTGAATAACTTTCCCAATTAATGGTAAAGCCAGGCAAATAATTATATAAACAACAGTAATATGTTTTTGTAGAACTGGTAATTTGAACAATTGACTGCTGGGGAAATGGCGAGGTTTGTGAAAGAGCCTGGATCTGGGGGCGAATCCGAGTTCGGGTGCGCCGAGTCGGCCAGTTTTTCCTAGCCAGGTAATTTGACACCTGGTTAGCTGTTTTGATTTTTTCCAGAATACCAGGTTCAGCTTTATAAAAAATCAAGGCTAATTTTTCCTTAGAGTTATACTCCAGTGGCACCACCTTATTGCGATATCCTGCCTGAGAAGGTAAAATCTGGATATCAGACTGCTTAAAACCATATAAACTCAAAACTTTGTAAATTAATTTTTGATTGATCACGGTTTGCCTTAATTTTATATTACTAGCACTTAGCTTGTTTTTTTACCTTTAACTAACATTTTAACTTTTTATTTTAAGTTTCTATGAAAATAACAGCCTTCAAAACCCCCATAGTTAAACCAGGCGACAATATAACTCAACTGATTGCCGATAGTATACCCCAAATTCCTGAGAAATCAGTCTTGGTAGTAACCTCTAAAATTATTAGTTATGCTCAAAATCGGTTGGTGCCCATAAAAACCGGTACTAAACAAGAAAAACATGCCTTGATTAAACAAGAGGCAGATCAGCACCTACCAAGTAGCTACTCTCAGTATGATATCATTTTAGCCATTAAAGACGGACACCTAACAGCCAATGCTGGAATAGACGAGTCAAACTCGAGCGGTCATTATGTGCTGTGGCCTAAAAATCTCCAGCAAGTAGTAAACGAGATTTGGCAGTTTGCTCGAGAACATTACCAGAGAAAAGAGCTAGGCGTGATTGTTACTGACAGCCGAACTTGGCCGATGCGTTGGGGTGTAGTAGGGACTTGCTTGGCTCATTCAGGCTTTAAGCAACTACATGATTATCGAGGTAAAAAAGATTTGTTTGGTCGAGAGATAAAGTTTGTACAACTGAGTATTGCTGAGGCAATTGCCTCATTCTCGGTGCTAGAGATGGGGGAGGTAGCAGAGCAGACTCCCTTGGCAATAGTAGAGGATATTAGACAGATTGAGTTTCAGGATCATGTTCCAACTAAACAAGAGTTGGCAGATTTAAAGATTGATATGGCAGATGACATTTATGGGTCGTTTTTAAAAAGTGTACCCTGGATAAAAGGAAAACATTAATTAAAAAAATGTTTAAGCACCCTAACTCGCGAAAAACCATCACAAGCTCAAGTATTTTATTTCAGGAAGCAAAAAGATTAGGCTTAAATCCGAGGTGGGAGACAGATTACGGCTTGTTTTCAGTAGAATCAGGTAATCTTCAAGTTAAAAAAGATCAACCAACTACTCGACAGTTTTTTTTCCACACAAACTTAAACTTGAACGGGGAACGCGCTCGATTTTTAACTAAAAACAAGCATTTTACTCGACTGGTTTTGGCAGAGGCTGGTTTTAAAAATATTTTGTTTTGTTTACCCAGATCCCGTTTAGAGTTAGAACAGTTTTTTGATCAACATCAACCGATTGTATGCAAACCATTGTTGGGTCAGCAATCAAAAGAGGTTGTCTTGATTTCAACAAAAAAACAACTTAACAACTGTAGTTTGCACCTGACTTTTTTTGAAAAGTTTATTCAGGGAGTAGAGCATCGTTGCTTAGTATTGCAAAATGAGGTGGTGGCTGTGCAAAGAAGAGAGTTAACACCGACCAAGCAAAAACCATGGCAACGGTTTTATATTAATCTGGAACCTAAAAAATGGGAGGAAAAACTAGTTATTGAGGCAAAAAAAATTGCTCAGGTTTTTAATTTAGGCTGGACAGGCATTGATTTTTTAGTCGAGGCTGATGGCAGTTTCTCGGTCTTGGAGGTAAACTCGGCACCTGGGATTGTTAAGATTCATTATCCAGATGAAGGTAAAAAAATTAATGTTGCAAAAAAAATATGGAATGCAGTTTTATAAATCTCCGAGATCCTCTTCAAGGATGACCGTGTTTTCAAGCTCTTGAAAAATAGTTTCCAAACTATCGTCATCACTGACTTCTCCTTGAGCCTCAAGTTGTTGATCAATCAGCTCGTCTTGATCAGCAAAATCTGAGTCATCCTCGATCCAGACTTCTTCTTGTGTCACCGGCTCTAGATTAGAACTAGTATCCTCAATATTGTAAACATAAAATAACGCACCCAACCCGATCAGCAGTAAGGAGATGAGCACAATTAAGAAGAGAAGGTTATTTTTCATAATTTTTTCAATTAATAGAGTTTTTTTATCTCACTTGTTTCATAGCTACTTGCACGGCTTGTCGCAGTTCTTGCAATGCTTGACTATATAACTGCCTTGATTGTTCGGCCTCATCTTTGGCTTGAAAAGTGATCTGTTCTTGAGTTTGGTAATCTTCTAACACAACAGCTTTCAAACCAGCAATCGCGCTATTAGATTGTTCCATGGCTTCTTCTAATAAAAGCAGAGCATTGGTTAGAGTTTGTTGAGCTTCACTAACATTGATGCCTTCATCTGTCATAACTTGCAACCGCGATTCAAGCTTGTCCGCAATTTTTGTTAACCGATGGTAATAAAAGCTAAACCTTTTTTCCAAGCGAAAGACTCTGATAACAGCTAGCCTGGAGTAAGCTTGGGTTTTTTCCTCAACTTGCTCTAGAATCTGTTGGGTTTGCTCAACAGTATACTCAGGCATCTGCTGATCTTGAACTTGGAGTTGGTCATTAGTTTCAGCTGGCGCCTGATCTTCAACCTGAGCTTGATTTTCAGGCTGGGTCGTTTTTCTTACATCTTGAGACACTGATGATTTGTCATCAGGCGCAGGTTGGGCCATCACCCCAGTGGTTTTTACCAACCCCAGTAGGACAACCAAGCAAACAGCCAGTAAAAACTGATTAAGAAATGAGGTTGGTTTCATAAAAATTTAACAAGACTGAAAAATGGTCTCGTTTAAAAATTTGTACAAATTGTCAACTCACTAATAAGTATAAAAGCTTATTGCTTGATTGTAAACTGCTGGGCGACAACCGATACTAACTCAGCATCATTAAAGTATTTCTTAAGTTGATCTTGCCAGTTTGCGTCCTGGACATTAACCATAGGCTCAACTCCATTGCCTTCAATCGGAAGACCGTCTTCGCGTAAGGTTAAGTGGTGTACCAAAAAAACAGAGTATTGCTCCTGATCAGTTAACTGATTTTTTAACGGAAAGACCTTTTCAATCGTTCCCCATCCCTGGGTTGGTGTACCTACTAAAACACCGACATTGTATTTTTTTAAAACACTGGCCATGACCTCGCCAGTTGACTGGACTTGATCATCAATTAAAACAATAACTTTTTTATAGCGTACTAAACTAGGTAACCAGCCAGTGCGGGTTTTAAAGTCAGTGACCTTGTCTTGCTGGATGAGTTGATAGGCATACTGATTGTTACCGATGAACGGTCCTAAAAAATAGGGTAAACCATCAACCGCCCCGCCGATGTTACCTCGGAGATCTAAAATTAGGGTGTCTAGTTCTGGGCCTTGATCATCAACCCTTTCACTAACCTCGGCTAATTCTTGAACCGTGCTGGGTGAAAACTGTTTTATTTTTAAATAAAAAACCTGATTGTTTAGCAAGCGCCACTCCATAGTTGGATTAACCCCAGCCTCATCATAGCGGGAGCGGGTGGCCTCATCTGCTAAAGTATGGTGAGCTGTCTCTATTTGAGCCAGTTTTTCTTGAGCTTCTGGACTGTCATCATTAACTAGTTTTTGTTTTTGTTCTTCATAAGCTTGAGTAATCTTTTCTGGAGAAGCATCTGGGTCAAGTTCTAGTGCTTTATAATGATCAGCTTCCGGATCAATATTACTCACTTTTTCGATCAGTTCTTGCTCTAACTGCTGAGAATAAAGTCGACTGCGACCAAACGGCTCAAGGTTAGCTAAAACTAGGTCGGCTAGTTGAATCGTGAACTCATGACGAACTTCATCGTCTGGATATTCGTTAAGCAGTTCTAAAATTTTGTTATCAAGTGTCTCATAAGTTTGGATGGTTGCGCCTAAAGGCTGGGCTATGAGTTTTTCAATGGCTAGCAGATGAAGGTTGACCAGCTGATGTTCAGTGATGTTGCTCCAGTAATTTTTAGTGATAGTGTCGCGGACCTCGTGCAAAAACGCGAGATATTGATTCTCGTGTTTTTTCTCTTGGTTGATGAACTGGTTAAGTAGGGGAGTTTGGGATTGATGGCGAGAGATAATGATACCGCTGACCAGCCCAATAACTCCCGCGATCATGATGGGCAGAAGGAGAGAGGAGAGTTTTTTCATGGAGATTTAATATAAAACGGAGAGAAGAAAAAGTCAAAAATGATGAGATAAAGCTAAACTTAAAAACTTGATGCTAAAGGCTCTAAGTTGTGTTTAATGAAACTATTTTTTCATGCCACAACCATTACCAAATTGGGTAACAGATAAATTTAAAACTATTTTCAAACTCAATACCCAATTCAGTAGATAGTAATCTTGTTTCAGAGCTGGTTAGGATCAAGAATCTACTTTCTTATAAGGGAGTTGTCTTTCTGTGACATTTTTCATATGACATTACATTCACTTGCAAAACATTTTTGATGAAGAAATTAGCTAAATGAAAACTTTAGGAAATTAATGTATAATGCTGTTTTATTTTACTTATTTGTTACTTATTAATTAGATGTAAACTTTTATCGAGTTTATAAAACTCATTATGAAAAGACGAACTCCTGAAGCCTCTGAGCAAAATTCAGCAAAGGAAACTCAAAAAATGATAGAAACATTATTTCTAATTTATCGGGATCGCATTCAGTATGATCTTAGTGTAGAAAACCGTGATACCGAAAAAGGCTGTGCAGCAGGAGAGTTCGTAAATAAATATGATCCAGAAGCTGTAAAATTATACTATCAAATGCAGGATGTAATATCACACTATGTTTCAAAATATGGATGGCCTGTTTTTGATAAAAAAGATAAGTCTTCATCAAAATAGCCATTTTCATTTCCTACTTTTTTTTGTTATATACTATTACTCATGCATGTTTTTCTCATTGCCGCTATAAGTTTAGATGGTTTTATTGCTCAACATCTAGATCAACCCTCTACTAACTGGACTAGCCAAGAGGATAAAGATCATTTTCATGCCACCACTAAGCAAATCGGGACGATTGTAATGGGCAAGACAACCTTTAGCACCATTGGTTTTCCCTTGCCTAAGCGACTGAATATCATATATAGTAATGATTCTAAGCAAAAACTAGCTGAGGAGTATCAACTTACAGCTCAACAAACAAGTCATGATGTTTTGAGAGTGACAAGGCAGGAACCAGCCAAGTTGATCAAGCAACTTGCTAGTGAGGGAGTAAAACAGGTGGCGGTTTGCGGAGGTAGTTCGATCTACACCCAGTTTATGCAAAGTGGTTTGGTTGATAAAGTACTACTAACGATCGAGCCGGTTATTTTTGGTAACGGGATTAAGCTTTTTAACCACTCGATTGAGCAAAGATTAAAACTGATCAGGAGCAAAAAGTTAAACCAACAGGGCAGTTTGTTGGTGGAGTATACAGTGTAAATCAATAGTTAACCAGTTTTATCAGTCTCTATAATTTTATGAAAGTTAAAGTAAAGCGTTTTGACAAGAGTTTGCCTTTACCTCAATACCAAAGTAATGGGGCGGCTGCTATGGACTTGGCTTCGCGCCAGGTGGTAACCATCCAACCTCACACAGTTAAGTTGGTGCCACTCAATATTGCTCTGCAACCGCCACCCAATCACTGGGTGCTGATGTCTGCCCGAAGCAGTTTATATAAAAAAGGGCTGATGCTGGCTAACGGGATTGGAGTTGGGGACTCTGATTATCGTGGTGATAACGATGAGTATCACGCTGCTTTGTATAACTTTACAGATCAACCGGTTAAGATAGAAAAAGGCGAAAGGTTAACTCAAATAATGATTCTTTCTCGAGAAACAATCGAATGGCAGGAAGAAGAAAGTTTTCCAGAAAAAGATCGAGGTGGTTTTGGTTCAACAGGCCTTAGCTCAAAAAAAACAAAACATGAAAAATAATTATTCAGGATATCTTATCACTTTTGAAGGAGGTGAGGGTGGAGGTAAGACCACCCAATCTGTCCGTCTGCGTAACAAGCTTACTCAGGAAGGTAGAGATGTGGTGGTGCTAAGAGAACCTGGTGGTACAACCATCAGCGAGCAGATTCGACAAGTTGTGCTGTCGTCAGAGAATACCAGTATGGCCTTTACTACCGAGGTGTTGCTGTTTCAGTCTGCGCGAGCGCAGATTTACCGAGAGATTGTCATTCCTTCGCTGAAAGCGGGCAAGATTGTGTTGATGGACCGTTCTCGTGACAGTAGTGTGGTTTATCAAGGTGTGGTGCGCGGTTTTGGTCGAGATTTGATTGAACAACTTAATGATCTCTCAACCAATAAAACTTATCCGAACTTAACTATTTTGCTTGATTTACCAATTAAAGTTGGTTTAAAAAGGAAACTTGACTCAGCCGAGATTAATCGTTTGGAGATGGAAAATCAAAAGTTTCATCAACAAGTCCGTGATGCTTATTTGCAGTTGGCTAAAGAAGATGATCGCGGTCGCTGGTTAGTGGTTGATGCTAGCCAAACTGTTGAACAGGTAGAGGATGAAATCTGGCAAAAAGTTCAGAAAAAGATAAAAAGCTAAGAAGAAGATAAAAAGTTAATTTATGGCAAAACTTCCCAGGGCAGTTAATCGATTAATCGAGCAGTTTGAGCACTTGCCAGGCATCGGTCCCAAGTCAGCTCAACGCTTGGTTTTCTATCTGTTGCACAATCCTGAAGAACAGATAAATGAGTTTGCGCAACGGTTAAGAGCGATTAAAACCGAGACTGTTCTTTGCTCGGTGTGTCACAACGTGGCTGAACAAGATCCCTGTGATATTTGTGCTGATGACGGTCGTGATGATAGCCTACTTTGCGTGGTTGAACGTCCTTTAGATCTAATCGCGATTGAAAACTCTGATAAGTTTCAAGGCAGATATCACGTGTTACATGGCTCGATCGATCCCTTAAATAACATTGGTCCAGAACAGCTTTTTTTATTAGATATCAAGAATAAACTAGATAAAGTTGAAGAGTTAATCTTGGCCACTAACCCGACCATGGAAGGTGAGGCCACCGCGCTTTACATCAAGGAGATGATCAACAAATCAGGCAAATATCCTAGCTTGCAGATTACTCGCATCGGACATGGCTTGCCGATTGGAGCTGATATTGAGTATGCTGATGGCGTGACCTTGGCTAGAGCTTTGGAGGGCAGAAGAAAGTTGTAGCAAGGAAAATTTTATTATCTCTTTTTTTCACTCTGAAGGTGTAACTAAATAAGCATGCTTAAAACTAAACTTAAAGCAAATATACACTGTTGTCCTCATGACTTTTTTACATACTAAAACTTAACTGATATCAATCAAGACTGTCCAAATCTCTAATTGAGTTTTTATTTTTTTCGTTTTAAATTATAAGTAATGAGATTTTACTCTCTTTTTCATCCGACTAGAGTTTTTTAAACTTGCGTCGGATTTTTTTACTAAAAAATCCAAAATATTAATTAGCAAAGGAACTTAACATGAAGATTTTTGTTCAAGCCAAAGACATCAAGATTACCCAGGGCATTAAAAATTTTGTTGAAGACGCGGTAGTTCGTAATGTGGCACGATTGGGCAAAAAAGTTATGAGTGTCAAGGTATACTTAGAGAATGTAACTCGCAAGAAAAATGATCCGCATGGCGCCAAAGCAAAGGTGGAGATTGATATGCCAGGAGAAAAGATTGTTGTAGAAGGAAAATCATTTGAACCTTATCAAGCTATCACCAAAGCCATTAAGGTTGGAACTCGGCGTTTAAGAAAGATTAAAGAAAAAAAAGAGTCTCAAAAAAATAAAATTGAAAAACGAATGAAATGATAATTATGATAAGATAAAAACATGTCAAACCAAAACTCTCAGGGAACAGCGGATGATCAGCAGTTATCTCAAAATCGACCTGAGCAATCACCAGTCACAACTCAGGACAGCAATGATCCTTTACAAGCTTTAGAGGCTTTGATTGAACAATCTCAAGAACGAGCAGCTAATCAACCTTCGGTTGAGGACTCAGCGTCAAAGAGTCAGACCGAGTTAGCGACGGATAAAGCTGATCTAAACGGGGTTGATCCTGAAGAAGCAAACAGGATCGCTGCCTTAAGAGAGCAAAAAGAACTAGAAGCTAAGGAGCTTATAAAACAACATAAGCAAGCAATGCAAGCAGTGGTGGAGCAGTCGCCACAAACTATGGAGAGAGAGTCTCAAAAAAAACAAGCAGAGCAGAAAGATCCAGACAGCTTTCAGACAGGGATTAGACAACTGTCTCATAAGACTATAAAAACTGTTGTAAAACCGGTTAACAAAACTTAAAGATTAACTTTATTAGACTTTATGCCCAAAGGATCCTCATCAGTGGTTCGTCAGTCTGGCGGAACACGCCAAAGTTTTGGCGATTTTGATAGTGAGCGGATGGAGGATCAGGCTATCCAGTCAGCAGTTCAACACAAAAGCACTCAACAAAAAGTGGGTAGCGTACCCACCAATAAAATTGGCCAATCTGCTCAGCAACAACAGGGTTCGGCTCAACCACCTAAACCGCGAGAAGTGGGTAGTTTATGGGAGGAGCTGTTTACCCGTCCCGCAAGTGATATTAAGGATGGTCTGAAAAGCCTTTTTGATTTGAATAGTTTGCTAGGCATTAACCAAGAGCAGGATACTCCGGAAGAAATTGCTAAGAAAAGAGCAATGATCAAGCGGTATCAACAGCTAACAGATGAAGAACAACAAGAAGCTAAGAAAAAATATCAACTCCGGATGCATCAGAAACAAGAAGAGGAAAAGCAAAAAGAGCTCAAACGTCAGCAGATTGAGGAACAAAAAAAAGCAATGATTGCACCACCGGCGGGTAAGGATGATAAACCAGGATTGTTTGTGGATGGCAAGAGTAGTAAAGCTCGGGCACAAAACAGGTTACAACAGCAGATGAAGACTATGGGCACGGTGACAGATGGAGGCTAAAAAATTAAAAGCCAGAGGAAAAAAAGTAAAAATCAGGGCAAAAATAATCTACAGTCAAAGGAGATCAAAAAGAAAAAAATCAGGGGTAAGATAATTAACAGCTGGAGGTAAACAGGAAAAATCAGGAGCTAAAAAAAAGCCAACCTCAACAGTTGCCAACTCGCACAAACTTGTCACTCGGTTTTTTATCATCAAATCGGTTTTTTATCATCAAACATGTATTTATGAAACTTTTCAACTCACTCACTCACCAACTTGAAGAGTTTGAGCCGATTAACCCACCTCAGGTAAAACTGTATGCTTGCGGTCCCACTGTGTATGATTTTGCTCATCTAGGACATCTACGTAAATATGTCATGGATGATATTTTAATTCGCACTCTTCAGCAACTTGGTTATGAGGTAACTCATGTGCAGAATGTGACTGATGTGGGCCATTTGACCTCTGATGCAGACACTGGTGAGGATAAGATTGAAAAAGGTGCACGTAAGTATTCTTTAGATGCTTATGCTGTGGCAAAAAAGTTTGAAGATTATTTTTATTATTCCATGGACTTGATGAATAACTTAAGGCCAACCATTACTTGCCGAGCCACAGAACATGTTCAGGAAATGTTAAAACTGGTCGAGAGTTTAGAGGAAAAAGGGTTTACCTATATTATTGAAAACGATGGTGTGTATTTTGATACTAGCAAGGTTAAGGATTATGGACGGTTGGCAGGTATTGATGTTGAGCAACTCAAGGCTGGCGCGCGAGTAGAACAGGTGAGCGGTAAACGCCATGTAACTGATTTTGCCTTATGGAAGTTTGAACGTCCAGGTGAAGATCGGGCTATGGTTTGGCCCAGCAAGTGGCATGAGCGAAGCTTTCCTGGTTGGCATATTGAGTGTTCAGCCATGAGCATGAAATATCTGGGTGAGCAGATTGATGTTCACACCGGAGGCATTGACCACATTCCAGTACATCACACCAATGAAGTTGTTCAGTCTGAAAGCGCGACCGGTAAAAAACCATTTAGTAGATACTGGGTGCATCATAATTTTTTATTGGTTGAAGCAGAAAAAATGAGTAAGTCTCTGGGAAATTTTTTCACGATTGATGACGTAGTTAAAAAAGGTTTTGACCCTATGGCGTTACGTCTGTTATTTTTATCAGCCCACTATCGGAGTGAGATGAACTTTACTTGGGAGAACTTGGCAGGAGCACAGACTAGTTGGCTGAGGTTGAAAAAATTGGTGGGCAAGTTAATGCTTAGTAAACCAGAAGTTTCATCTCAGCTATCAGCGGTAGCACAAAGATATCAACAACAGTTTGTCCAAGCGATGGCTGAAGACATCAATACTCCCGAGGCATTGGCTGTTCTCTGGCAGGTTGCTAAGCACGAACAGATTATAGATCTTGAAAAACTTGAGTTGCTTCTACAGTTTGATCAGTATTTAGGACTGGGACTAGCTAAAGTTGAGGCTGTAGACGATGTGATTAAGCTTGACTCACTACCAGTGCAAGTTCGTCAGTTATTAACGCAAAGAGAACAAGCCAGAACAGAAAAAGATTTTGTGCAGGCTGATAGGTTGCGTGAGGAGTTAAACAAAATGGGTTTTGAGGTTGAGGACACAGCTGAGGGACAAAGGATTTCATCACACTAACTTGATTTATTGTATGTATCATACTGAGCTAATTGAGTTTCCTACTTCTGACAATCTATCCTTGCCCGGAGTTTTGTTTACACCTCAGAAAAAGACTAAAAAAGTCGGCATTTTTTTACATGGTAACGGTAGCGCCTCGGTTTTCTATTCTCAAAAAAGAAACAAGGTTTTAGCTCGCCGATTGGTAGAACAGGGCATAGCGTTTTTAGCCTTCAATAACCGAGGCGCGCATTTTATCAAAACCATTAACCGTGCTGATCCTCTGCAGTCAACCAATAAAGACCAAAATCCTTTTTATGACGATGTCACTTTAGGTACAGCTTATGAGCTAATTAAAGACTGCACGTATGACATCAATGGTGCTGTGAAATTCTTGCAAGATCAAGGCTATCAGGAGTTTTATTTAATCGGTCATTCCAGTGGTGCCAACAAGATTTGCGTTTATGACCATTATCAACCCCGAAACTTAATTCACAAGTATGTTTTACTCAGTGGAGGCGATGATACAGGTTTATATTTTCAGCTTATCAACAACAAAGATAAGTTTTTTCAATACTTGCAACAGGCAAAGAAAAAAATAGCTCAGGGGAAAGGGGAAGAGTTAATTCCAGAACATATTGCTCAGCGCTGGCTGTCGTATCAATCATTTTATGACACAGCTAACCCTGACGGTGACTACAACACTTTTCCTTTTTTGGAATATACTCAGAAGCTCAATCTTTCTACCAAACCTTTATTCCGTTATTTTAAAAAGATCACCAAGCCTTGTTTGGTGATATATGGTGAGCTGGACCACTGCGTGCCTGAAGGCAATGGACGGTTGGCTATAGAGATTTTAAGCCTCTGGGTTAAAAATAAAGAGAATTTTACATTTCATGTTATTCCTGAGGCTGACCACAGTTTTCATGAGCAAGAAGCAGAGCTAGCTCAGAAAATAACCGGTTGGCTGGCTTAGTTACCACTCTCCCAAGCCAGCTTTTTTTAAAGAAAAAAAATTGTCATGAGTCACAATCACATGATCAACTAGCTCTACTCCAACTAAACTCGCTCCTTTTGCAACCTGTTTTGTTACAACCAAATCTTGTTCGCTTGGTACTGCATTACCAGAGGGATGATTGTGAACCAAGATAAAACCGGCAGCAGGTAAGGTTAAAGCTGGCTTGAGCAGTTCTCTAAACTCTAGGAAGTTTTGGTTTAGGGAGCCGATTGCCAAGGTTTTTTTTAAGAGCAGTCGTTGACTACCATCTACATACAGCACTAAACAGATTTCTTGCTTTTTATCTTTAATGTTATACGCTTGTTGAAAAACTTTTTCAGGATTATTTAAGGCTACTAGTTGAGACTGTTGTTGATAACGCTGAGCGAGTTCAAAACAAGCCAGCAAGGTAGAGGCTTTGGCTGGACCAATACCGGAAAACTTACAAAGTTTCTCTTGTGAAAACTGAAACAAATCTTGTAGTTGACGCTTGTTGATTAACTCCTGTGATAGTTGTAAAACAGATTTATGACGAGTGCCAGTGCAGAGTAGGATCGCGATCAGCTCTTGCGTGGTGAGATTTTTTGGTCCCAGTAGGATTAATTTTTCCCTGGGCTTGTGGCAGTTGGCAAGCTGTTTTATGGACATGATGACGGCATAAAGTTATAAGTTTGGCATACGCCTGATGATAAACTGATAAATCATTACTGAACTCGCCTGATGGCTAATTTTTATTCTTGAAGCTAACTCTAGAGTTGTTTTGAGTTACTTGATGGTTTTTTCAGGCAAACAACGCTCATTACTCACTTTTGAGTTTTAAGTTCCAAGTTTGTATAATATAATTAGAGAAACTGAAATTATGCTGACATAATCGAGTCTAAGCTCGTTAGAGTTAGCTTTTTTGAAGCGGTGTGAGCCAGGACAGCAACTCGTCCGCCCCAGAGGGTACCTGGCACAGCAGATAAAGGTTTGGTTAAATCTACTACTAGGAGCAGGGGAATGATCTGTTCTTTAAAGTTGAACTTAAAAGCATCCAGTAAAGAGAGTTGTTTTTCAGGAGAAAAACTTGTGCTCAAGATAAAACAACTAAACTGCTGACGAGTTAACTCAAGATTAGCGTGTTTAACAGACTGAACTTTAGTCAAGATTAGTTTTTCAGAGAGATAATCATAGGGATGCACTAATTTAGAGTTTGGTTCAACAACAAGAGCAGAGGATTTTTGAAATTTGTGAGGCATAAAATCTATATCTATTAGAATTATTCTACTTAAATTAGAGTATTAATGTCAAATAAAAACCCTTCTTTAGCTAAACAGTTGGCACTAATTGGCAGGAAAATAAAAACCGCCAGGCGAGAAGCTGATTACTCGCAAAAAGAGTTGGCGCAACTGTTAAAACTGTCAGATAAAACCGTGAGTGCTTATGAAGTGGGTAGAGCCCAGCCAAGCTTGCAAACCTTGTCCAGATTAGGTAAGGTCTTGCATAAACCGATTAATTATTTTTTAGATGATGCAGAGGAAAGGGATCTAGATTTTCAGTTAAGAGTGAAGAAGATTGAGCTAGACCTGGCAAAGATTAAAAAGATCCTGGCAAGAAAGTCTTAACTAGTTCTGTTATAGAGAAAGCTCTTTATTTATTTTTGTTGACGCAAGCACTCCATCAACTTTCCATAAAATCGTAAATTGTGCAGACTGGCTAAGCGATAGGCTAGACCGTCTTGAATTTTAAACAAATGGTGCAAGTAAGCTCTGCTGTGACAAGAGCATAACGGGCAGTTACAATATTGACTGATAGGGCTCAGGTCATCTGCTAATAATCCTTTGCTTAAATATAAAAATTTATACCAATCCTGATCTTGTGTAAACTCGATCTCTGCCGGATTTTTGGTAAAAACATACAGTCGTTGGTGGCGAGCATCACGGGTGGGTAAAACGCAGTCAAACAACTCATAGCCCATCTGCCACAGCTTAACTATGTTTTCTGGAGATCCAACACCTAAAGCAAAGCGTGGTTTTTCGTCAGGAGTAAGCTCGCTGTTGCGCTGAGCCATCTCATAGTCAAATTGACTGGCTGAGTTTTTATTTTTCGCTTTTAAAAGAGGCCAGCCTCCTAGTCCATAAATATCAAACTCAATTCTCATCAACTCCTGAGCACACTTTTTGCGCAGTTTCCAGTTTCGATGCCCTTGTATAGGGGCAAGTAGTAACGGTCTATTTTCTTCTGAAAAGCCAGATTTTCGAACTAATTGTACAAATTCTGCCTTGCTTCTTTCTGCCCAATTGATGGTGCGCTTCACGCTTTCTTCGGTTGTTTTTTGATCAGCATCGGGTGGAGTAAAGTCGTCTAAACAGATCATGATGTCAGAGCCCAGAGCGAACTGAACCCGAATTGAGTCCTCAGGAGTAAAAACCAAGCGTGTTTGTTTATGTTTCCCTGTATAACTAACCACGCCTTCATCTGTGATCTTGCCAAAATCAGGATTTTTAGCTATTAAAGAGAATAGCTGAAAACCACCTGAGTCAGAAGCTAGTAAGCCAGGCCAGTTCATGAATTTTTTCATACCGCCAAGTTTCGTGATCAGCTCTAGGCCTGGTCTTTGTCGCAGGTGATAGGTGTTGATCATTAGCGAGTTGATCTTGGCCTTTTGTAAGTCTTGACTAGACACGCCTTTGGCAACTCCATAAGTTGCGTCAGGAAAAAAGAGAGGAAGGGGGTGATTTTTTATCGCAGACATAAACTTTAATTTTTTTTAAATAATTTTCTGTTATTTTTTACAATGATACACTCCAATATCAGTGAACAACTCTAGTTTTGCGCCGTCAATAATGGTTAGTCTTTCACAGTACTGTTCAAAGATTTCTGGTTCAAAATAACCACTATAACCTTGATCTAAATCCAGGTTTTCTGGGATGTTAGTCACTTTTACCAATAAATGAACCCCTTCCTCAACAGCCTCTTGAGAAATCTTTTCTCGATCTATTACTCCAGAGCCAAATAACTGCATATTGGTATCAGCATAATCATTAAAAAGCTTGCGACCGGTTTTCAAGGCGATGATCGGCGCTACCTCATGAGAGCCATATAAGGGTTTTTCTGGCAGAGTGTTTACAAACTTAACCAGTTCCTCTATCTGAAAAAATATACCTTGTTTTTGAGTTGATTGATAATAGATAAAAACACCTATGACTTGACTCAGTAGCAGAGTGATCACAACCATTAATGATAACTGCTGGTGATTATGAGCAAGCCAGGAGTGTTGTGTTGGTTTTTTAAAATGTGTTAGTAGTTGAAAAACAGTTAACATTAACCAATAACCCAAGACTCCCAGATATAAATAGTATAAATCTTTAAAGATTAAGAAAAAGATTAGCCAAGCAAAGATTGGTAGAAAAAACTTAAGTTTTTTATTAAGAAAGAAGGTAACTGTGCTGACGCAAAGCAATAAAAAGTCATGGAGAATGAAAAACCTAAAAACGCTGAGCTTGTTAAGACCAGCCGGTCGGTTGAACTGGTGGATAATAATTTGGTCAACAACAGCCTTGGGAGCCATGATTAAAAACGGGAGCATAAAAACAACCCCAGTGCCAACATAAGCCAGGACTGTTTTTTTTAGTCTCTCAGGTTGCTTGCTGATCTTGAGCCAAACAAGCCAGCCAATAAATCCAGGAATAACGTATAACTTGATCAGGGTAGCCAGTCCCCAAAAAAATCCTGACAGATAAGGCTTGTGGCGAAAAAAATAACCTAGGGCAATGAAGAATGTTATAAAATGTAAGCCGGTTAAGTAGTCGGTAGTAGATAAAATTAGAAATGAAAACAAGTAAAGCGCAGGAAAAAATTTAGCATAGTTAGGTAATTTTTTTTTGACCTCCAGATATAATATCAAGGCTGTGATTGTTTCTAAAAAAATTGGTACTACTTGGAACAATAAAATATTAGAGCCAATAACAAGTTTGATACCGGCTAATAAAAAAATCAGTAAGGGTGGATCAGCAATCAAGAAATCACGGTAGGGGAAAATACCTTTTAAAACTTGTTGGGCCATATAAAAATAGGCGTTACCATCGCCGAAACGATAGAAAAATCCTTCAGATTTAATCAAGAGAAAAATTGCCAGAGTGATCAAGATGGTGATTAGATCGATGAAAAGTTCTCGGTTAAACCGGCGGGGCGGTTTTATAGTCATTTGTTTTTTAATCTCGAATTTTGCTAAAATTATTAGTAAGTTTTACAATCAGGTGCACGTGTTAAATTTTGAGGTTTCAAGTTTTGCTTTTTGAGTTTTTACTAAACTATTGTAAACTATAACCTCAATCTAGATATTGTGAAAATCGAGATATCTTAGAAAATCTCTTATTAATAATTATTTTTTTAACATGAAAAATAAAAATATTTTAGTTGTTATTGCAGGCTTAGCTATTATAGCAATCTTGATCTTGATCTTTATTAACCGCTCTTTATCTTCAAAAACAACCAGCCAACCTACTACTCAGCACGAGTCTTTAATCGGCAATGATGAGAATACTGAAGGAGATGCAGTTTTTGAGTTTTCTATTAATCACCCAGAAGATGAGAGTAGTGAAGAGTCGTTTTTAGATGCAGAGCCTGGTTTAGACGCAGATACTCCAGAGTCATCAACCCTTGAGAACGCCAGTGATGGTCAGCAAGTTTTGGGCGAGGCTGAAAAAAAACAAGAAGTTTACACCTTTTTTTATGGCGAAACCTGTGGTTATTGTGGTCAAGTGATCGAGTGGTTTGAAGAAACCGGTGTTGAGTCAAGGTTAAATATCGTGCGCAAAGAGGTATATAACAACTCTGTTAATAGTCAGCAGCTGAGTTTAGCTGCCCAGGTTTGTAATACAACAAGTGGCGGGGTGCCATTTTTATTTACTCCTGATAAGCAGTGTGTTATTGGCTCAACTCCAATAATTGATTATTTATCTGAAGTTGCTGGAGTTTAAAAAATCTAGTTCAGAACATAACATCTATCTAGAAACAAACTAGAAACAAACTAGAAACAAACTAGAAACAAACATCTACCTAGGAATAAAATTCCAGGTAGATGTTTTAGTAACTACTAACCGAGATCTAAGAAAAGTTTTAGTTTATCTTCACCAGCGTTTTTTTAATCTTAAGCTCGCCTTGTTTGCAAAACTTAATAAACTCTTTTAAAGATTAGACTTAGCCTGCAGTTGTTAAACAACCTTCAAACTGCGCTTGCATTAAGTTCTAGTATTTGTATACAATGTTTTTTTTAGTGCCTGAACTAAAAAAACTTACCAAATATAGTTTTAATCTCAAACATATTCAGGGTTTTTTATTTTTTCCCGCCATCGAGCGGGATTTTTTTAGCACTCCCGCTATCAAGCGGGATTTTTTTTTGCATTTTTTTCTAGTAGCGCGACCTTTAGTAACAACTCTGCCAAAAACTTTTCTTAATTCATCAATCAGTTTCTCTGAAAGGGTTTATTATGCCAGCCTCTAACTATATCAAGGTATCATCTTATGAAGGTAAAAAAGGAGAGGTGAAAAAAGTAGTTTTACTGTACTCAGGTGGTTTAGATACTTCAATGATGTTGAAATGGATCCAAGACAATTATCAAGCAGAGGTGATTGCTTTAACTGTTGACATTGGTCAACAGGCAGATGATCTGGTAGCCATCAAGAAAAAAGCTATTAAGCTTGGTGCAGTCAAGGCGTTTGTGATTGATGCTAAAAACGAGTTTGCTTATCACTATCTCGCTTGGGGGATTAAGGCCAATGCTAGTTATCAGGGAGAGTATCATCTTAGCACACCCTTAGGACGACCGTTACTAGCCAAGGTTGCGGTTGATATAGCTCGTCAAGAAGGAGCTGACACCATTGCTCATGGCTGTACCGGTAAAGGGAATGATCAAGTGAGAATCGAGGGCACAGTGTTAACCCTTGCCCCTGAGATGAAGATCATTGCGCCAGTGAGAGAGTGGAGCATGGGTCGTGATGAACAACTTAAGTATGTCAAAAAGCACAAGATTCCGGTTAAGCAAACGGCCAGCTCTCCGTATTCTTATGATGACAACATGTGGGGTGTGACTGGCGAAAGTGGGGAGATCGAGGATCCGGGGTTAGTGCCACCTTTAGAAAAGATTTTACAGGTTTGTACTTTGCCAGAAAAAGCACCTGATAAACCGCAGTTAATTAAACTGGAGTTTGTGCGTGGCCTGCCAGTAGCCTTGGATGGCAAACCCATGAACTTAACTAAGTTAATTGTTCAGCTTAATAAGATTGGGGCCAAACATGGCGTGGGGATTGCGCATCATATCGAGGATCGTTTAGTAGGGTTAAAGGTGCGTGGGATTTATGAAGCACCAGGAGCAGAGATAATTATTAAAGCGCATCATGATTTGGAAAAGTATGTCTGCACACGTCAAGAAAATGAGTTTAAAAGTATAGTTGACACCAAGTGGGCGTATTTATGTTACGGAGCCCTGTGGTATGAACCTTTGATGATGAACTTACAGGCTTATCTGGAAAAGGTTAATCAAAAGGTAACAGGTGAGGTTACTTTGCGGTTGTTTAAGGGTAGAGCTGAGGCAGTGGCCATTAAAAGCGATAATGCTTTGTATAAACCCAAGCTGGCAACCTTTATGAAAGATAGCAGTTTTAATCAAAACTGTAGCGCTGGATTTATCGAGATTTACTCTTTGCAGATGCGTACGGCCCAGGGGAGAAAGGGCTATGCCTTGTTTACTATTGGTGATCAGTTTGAGAAAAAGAGGTTTGTACCTTTAGCTAAAAAAATGATTCAACTTGGTTTTGAGCTTTATACGACTAAAAATACTCATGAATATTTTGTTAAGCAAGAGATCGCTTCGACTTTAATTCATAAAATGTTTGAAAAAAGACAGCCTAATTTAGAGGACATGCTCAGACAGAACCGATTTGACGCAATCTTCCATGTGCCATATTCTGATCGGTCGCAGGACGATAAAACCGACAGCAAAGCAATCCAAGAATGGGCAGTTAAAAACGAGACACCTTACTTATCTCGTTTTGAGCAAGCAAAAAAATACGTCTCAATGTTGGAGAAAAGAGTAGTTACCCAACAGAATGTAGAGGAGTAGCTATGGCAAAAAATCTTGATCAAAACTCTTGGGACTTAAAACAACATTTATTAAGCCAGATTCAAGCTAATGGTGGCTGGGTCAACACGCATGCTCATCTGGATCGTGCCTACAGCATCTCTTTAGATAATCTTGAATTAGGCAATGCCCAGCTTCAGGAAAAATGGTATTTGGTTGATGAGTTAAAAAGAAACTCAACAGTGAGTGATATTTATGATCGATTGTCATTTGCTCTGGAAAAACAGCGCGAACAAGGTGTGACCACATTATTAAGTTTTATTGACGTTGACGAGGTAGTCAAAGACAAAGCTTTAAAAGCTGCAGAAAAACTACGTCAGCAAAACACTGACATGACAATCTTGTTTGCTAACCAGTGTTTAAAAGGCGTCATCAATCAAGAAGCACACAAATGGTTTGAGCTGGGTGCAGAGTTTGCTGATGTCATCGGCGGGTTGCCAGGCAAAGATGCGGGTCATGAGGCAGAACATCTGGATATAATCTTGCAGAAAGGACAAGAGCTAGGCAAGATGGTGCATGTGCATGTTGATCAACTTAACAAGGCTAAGGAGAGAGAAACAGAGCTACTCATTAATAAAACTAAAGAACACAAGATGCAGGGTAGAGTGGTGGCTATTCACAGCGTGTCACTGGCTTGTCAGCCAAAAGAGTATCGTGACAAGATTTATCAACAGTTGGCGGAGAATCAAGTGAGCGTTACAACTTGTCCGTCAGCTTGGATTGATGCCCGAAGATGTGAGGAGTTGGTACCCAATCACAACGCGATCACACCGATTGAAGAGTTGGTTGCTAGCGAAGTGGTCGTGAGCCTGGGCACCGACAATATTGCTGATATTTACAAACCTTTTTCAGATGGCGATATGTGGACCGAGCTGAGATTTTTATTAGAAAGCTGTCATTTTTATGATCTGGAGGAGTTAGTGAGGATCGCTACTGAAAACGGCCGACAGTGTTTAGGAATTAATTAAAAATTAAAAAAAATTATGTTACAACAACCTTTTTACAATCCAAGAAAAAGCTATGAAGAAAACTTTGCAGATGGTCCGTTTGGAGAGTTTGCTAACAACAAGGTCATTGATCGAGGCGATCGTCAACCGCAACACAATTTTTTAGGACATCAACTCTACTTGCCTTTAGGCATTCCAGCCGGGCCTTTACTAAATAGCAATTTTATCAAAGCCGCTTTTAGTAAGGGGTTTGACATCTGTACTTATAAAACAGTGAGAACTAGGGCTCATCCTTGTCATCAACACCCTAATATTTTAGCAGTCAAGATTAAGCAAGATTTAACTTTAGAGAAAGCTAAACAACCACTTGTTGCGAACAATGATTATACTCAACCACTATCAATCACCAACTCTTTTGGCGTGCCGTCAGCTGAACCTGATAGTTGGCAGGTTGATATGCAACAGGCAAGTGAGTACGCGAGCAAGGGGCAAGTTTTAGTTGGAAGTTTTCAAGGCACAAGGGGCAAGGGTGAGACAGAACAAGACTTGGTTGAAGATTATGTGTTAGGCGCACGATTAACCAAAGAAGCAGGTGCAAAAATCTTAGAAGCTAACTTGAGCTGTCCCAATGAAGGCAAAGCAAAGTTGTTGTGTTTTGATATACCTCTAGTAGCTAGGCTAGCTCAGGCTATGAAAAATCAAGTGGGCAACACGCCCTTGCTTTTAAAGTTAGCTTATTTTGAGTCAGACCATGAGTTGCAACAGTTAGTGGAGACAGCGGGAAAGGTTGTTGATGGTTTTGTTGCCATAAACACCATCTCAGCACAGGTGGTTGATAAAAATGGAAACCAAGCTTTACCTGGTGAAGGACGAGCAATAAGCGGTGTTTGCGGAGCTGGTATTAAATGGGCTGGTTTGGAGATGGTAAAACGGTTGAAAAGGTTGCGCTCACAACTTAACTTGAATTATGCTGTAGTAGGTGTGGGTGGAGTCATGACAACCGAGGACTATCAAGAGTATCAGCAACTAGGTCCAGACGCGGTTATGAGCGCCACCGGTGCCATGTGGAACCCTAACTTAGCTCAAGAGGTTTGGCAGATGCAAAACAATATTAATTAACCGAGTAAGGATAATTAACCGAGCATGAATAATTAACAAGGTTAGGATAATCAATAGGGCAAGGATAATT
>CAZCXA010000003.1:0-24264 GCA_964502565.1 uncultured Pseudomonadales bacterium | reverse complement strand
TAACAGGGCAAGAATAATCAACAGAGCAAGGATCAACTCAAATAACAACTAAATAACAATTACACAACAAATATGTCAAACTCTAACTCAAGTGAGGTTGTTGAGATTTTAAAATCAGTCGGTGCCATCATGACCGATGACCACTTTGTTTATACTTCTGGTAAACACGGCAGTGTTTATATAAATAAAGATGGCTTATATCCTCATGTCAAGGAAACTTCTCAGGTTTGTAAATTAATGGCAGAAAAGTGTGCTCATCTGGAGATTGAGACGGTTGTGGCCCCAGCTTTGGGTGGTATTATCTTGTCTCAATGGGTGGGCTATCATCTTTCAACTATTAAAAACAAACCGATTCATGCAGTCTATGCTGAGAAGGACGGCCAAGGCGGTTTTGTTTTTACTAGAGGATATGATGCCTTTATTAAAGGCAAGAAGGTTTTAGTGTTGGAAGACTTAACTACGACTGGAGGGTCGGTTAAAAAAGTTGTAGATGTGACGCGTGATTACGGAGGAGAGGTGAAAGGGGTATGCGTGATGGTAAATCGTGACCCAGATAATGTTACACAAGAAATCTTTAATGCACCATTTTTTTGTTTAGGAGAGTTGAGGACCGAGGCCTATGATGAGGCAGAGATGCCTGAAGAGTTAAGGAAAAAACCGATTAATATCAAGGTAGGACATGGTAAGAAATATCTAGAGAGTTTAAAAAAACAATGAAAAATTTAGGTATTATCGAAGAAAAATTAAGCAAAAGAGTCAAGCAGGTTAGCTCCTTGGTGTGTGTGGGACTGGATAGTGATCTTGAGAAACTACCGGTTCGATTCTTAAAACAAAAACAGCCTCAACTAGCCTTTAATAAATGGATTATCAAGCAAACTCACCAAGATGTGTGTGCTTATAAACCTAACTTGGCTTTTTATGAAGCACGAGGCGCGCTTGGCTGGCAGGAACTAGCCTTGACCGCGCAGTACTTGCGCGCCAATTATCCTGAGATTGTTTTAATTGCGGACGCCAAGCGCGCTGATATTGGTTCTACCAATCAGGGTTATGTGACTGCTATTTTTGACGAACTTGGTTTTGATGCGGTGACACTCAATCCTTACTTAGGGCAAGAGGCTTTACAACCGTTTCTTGATCGTCAAGACAAGGCCTGCATTATCTTGTGTCGTACCTCAAACCCTGGTGCAGGCGAGTTTCAAGATTTAATAACTAATGGCAAACCGCTTTGGCAAACAGTGGCTCAACAAGTTTCTGATAAATGGAATCAAGCTCGTAACTGTATGTTGGTTGTTGGCGCCACCTATCCAGCAGAGTTAGCTCAAATCAGGGAAATTGTGGGCGAGATGACCTTGTTAGTTCCTGGCGTGGGAGCTCAAGGGGGTGATCTGCAGGCAGTTTTGCAAGCAGGGCTCACTAATAGTAATCAAGGATTAATCATCAACTCTTCTCGAGGAATTATCTTTGCCAGAGATCCTCAACAGGCGGTTAAAAACTTACAGCAAGAAATCAACGATTGTTTTTAAGACTGTTAATGACTCAGCAATCAATAAATCAAGATTAATTTAAGGTTGTAAAATCCCTTCAGTTTCCCCTTCGATCATGAGCTCAACAGTTTTTACTGTTCCAAACTGCATCAAGGTATGTTCAATTTGAGAGCGAGCGCCTAGCACTGTACATGAGCCCGCAACTTGATTAAGCTCATTGCTAAAGTTAGCCAGAGCTACGCCTTCTTTAAACTCCAAGCTTAGCAAGCGAGTGCCTGCAGGTATGTTTGTTAAATAACCAACTTCTAGTTCTTCAGCAGTTGGTCCTTCAAGCAAGGACTCAAGAGTGGCCCTGATGATGGTTTCCATGCCTTCTAACACTCGATAAACCGGCACCACGTTGTCACAGATTTGATCTTGTTGTGTGTTGTTAAGAAAAATATTAACGCCCGCAGCTTGCACATCAACAGGTGGATCAATTTGCAGGCTTTCATTAATTGTTTGATCTGAATAAATCGGTGTTAAATCTGCTGAATGCCTAGTTTTTCTCAGATAGTTTATAATCAGCACAACACCGACTACGAGGAGTAAGATGATGATAATTATAAAAATGTTATTTTTTTTCATAAGCAGTAATGATAATCATTATTTAAAAATAATTGTAGAATAAGAGATCATAAATTGAAAGTGCACTAAAAAATCAAAAAAAATCAGGATCACAATTATTATGTCAAGTTTTGGTTTATCAGTTGCCATTGTTGGTTTGCCCAACGTGGGTAAATCCACATTATTTAATGCTTTATTAAAAAAACAAGTTGCTTTGGCTGCCAACTATCCTTTTGCCACGATCGAGCCAAACGTGGGCGTGGTTGAGGTGCCTGATGAGCGTTTGCCGGTTCTAGCCAAACTTGTTCACACCGAGGTCATCAAACCCGCCCTGGTGGAGTTTATTGATATTGCTGGTTTAGTGAGAGGCGCGTCGCAAGGAGAGGGTTTGGGCAACAAGTTTTTAGCACACATCCGTGAGACCGACGCCATCTGTCATGTGCTACGCGCTTTTCATGACGACAATGTGTCACGTCAGGGTTTGGTAAGTCCGGTTGAAGATTTAGCAACGATTCGCACCGAGCTTCAGCTGGCTGATCTGGAGACAGTCAATAAACAAAAGCAAACAAAAGGCACGAATGATCGATCAGAGCAGGAACGCTGGCAGATTATTCTGGACTTTAAAAAAAGACTGGAAGCAGGCCAAAATGTTTTACCAGCCAGTTGGCTTAGCATGTCAAAGTCAGAGCTATCACCTCGGCAAAAATCTTCTTTAAAACTGGCAAAGGAGCTGAGTCTGTTAACCTACAAGCCTGAGTTGTTTGTGTTAAATATTGATGAGGCAGAGTTAAGCAAGACAGAGTTAAGTAGGGCAGAGTTAAGTAAGACAGAGTTAAGTAAAGCAGAGTTGAATGAGGCAGAGTTAAGTAAAACAGAGGCAGTTTGTCAGGAGTATGCAACAGTTCTCACTACTTCAACTCAGCCGATTCATCAAGAACAGATCGTAGTGATTAGCGCGAAGATCGAGAGCGAGTTGGCAGCGCTTTCCCCAGAAGACCAACTATTATATATGCAAGAGCTAGGGATCAAGCAGTCTGGGTTGGAAAGATTGGCGCGGGTGGCTTATCAACACTTGCACTTGCAGAGCTTTTTAACCGCTGGTGAGTTAGAGGTTAGAGCCTGGACAATTAAACAAGGTATGACTGCGGTTGAGGCTTCTGGCGTGATTCATACTGATTTTAAGGATAAGTTTATTAAGGCTCGAGTGGTGAGTTTTAATGAGTTTGTAAAATACAAAGGTTGGTTAGGTTGTAAGGAAAAGGGCAAACTAAGGCTAGAGGGAAGGGATTATGTCATGCAACCGGATGATGTGGTTGAGTTCATGATTGGCGGGTAGAAGCTAGCTCACATTTCTCAAAAATGCTGTATAATAAACCATTCTTATTTATAAAATTTATTTAAAAGATATAAATAGTCATATGAAGATACCAGCTCAAGTTAGAAATCGAGTCTACGAGTTAACCTGCTTAGTTGATCCTGATCTCAGCGAGGAAGACCTTAAGAACACCTCTCAATCCATTCAAGAGGTTGTTACTAAAAAGGGAGGTAAAATCAATGAAATAGAGCAGTGGGGCATCAAAGATTTAGCTTATACAATCAAGAAGGCAGGCAAGCAATATCAGCAGGCACACTATCTCCACATTATTTTTTCTGCAGAGGCTGATCAAGCCACCGCGATTAAAGAAATCATGAACAGCACTGAGCCAGTAATTAGATATTTATTAGTCGTGCAAGAGGATTAAGATTAAAATTTTTTTTGCTCATTTTTAAATTTTTCCTTTTGTTTTAAATCTTGATGGTTTTTTTATACGCTTTTTGTCAGAATTCACATATAATATATAAAGTTATCTATAAGTTAGTCTGATAGAGGAGGAAAAATATGGCTGTCAGATCATTAAATAAAGTAATGCTTATCGGGAATCTCACCCGAGATCCAAACTTGAGATACACCCCTGGCAATACCGCGGTTTGCTCATTTGGCATTGCCACCAACCGTTCTTGGTCAACCGAAGACGGCAACTTTGAGGAAAGAACAGATTTCCATAACTTGGTTGCTTGGGCAAAATTGGCGGAAATTTGTGATCAAATTTTACGCAAGGGTGACAAGGTTTATGTTGAGGGTCGATTACAAACTAGAGACTGGAAAACCAATGAGGGCGACGATCGTCGAGTCACCGAGATTGTGTTGGACAGTATGATCAAACTAAGTTCTCCGCAAGGAAAGGATTTTGATCGAGAGAAAGAAGATGTTGAGGATCAGGGTGTTGCAGAGGAAGAGGTAAAAAAAACCAAGAAAGCCTCAAAAAAAGAAGCCGAGGTTGAAGAAGAGATAAAAGAGGTTGAGGACGCAGATCTAGATGAAGTTGCAGATGATATTCCTTTTTAGGTAGCCAACTCAAGGCAGGGATTAAGTATTAATCAAGAAACTTGTTAATATTTAATCCCGCCTGTTGTGGTTGTGATCGTGGTATAATAAAGGTTCAAAACTCATCAGGAACTTAAAAAGTTAAAAGTCAGAAACGATCGCCAAGGTGGTTACTTTAAGTCATCAGTAATCTCGCAACAAGTTTGTCATTTAAGGTAACTAGAATTAAATGAATATTAAATGTAATATGCAAAAATTTTCATATAAAAATCCTCAAGAATTGAGTAAATACATGAGCAGGCAGGGGCTGATTTTACCGAGAGAAAAAACCGGTTTAAGCAAAAAAGAACAAAACAAGCTAGCACGCGCTATCGAACGCGCCCGACACTTGGCTTTGGTTCAATACACACAAACCTTATAAAACTCAAAAGTAACTCAAAACTTACAAACTTAAAGTAAAAGCACAAACCAGGGCAGAAGTTTCTCATAATCATTTTCAATAACTAATAATAATGATCTTGAGCTTGGTTGAGCTAAATAAAAAAATGCTTAAAGTTGTTGGCTAGGTCTCATCGCCAGCAGTACATCTGTTATTTTTAATCTTTTGAGTTTGAACTCATCATGAAACTTACTTTTACTGCCATCCGCAACCTGATTATCGCTGTCCTGTTGGTTATTTTAGGCATGGTGATGGGACAACGTTATAGCCACCGTATTTCCATTGCCACCTCTAACTTAGCTCAACAAGACTCAGGGATTGTCTCGAAAAACCTCACTGGTAGTTTAACTCCGGCACAAGATAAAGAGATCAACTTTAATGTTTTTTGGGAGGTCTGGAATATCTTAGAGAAAGAGTATCTAGAGGTTGAGAAACTCAACAGCAAGGAGATGGTTGACGGAGCTATTCAGGGAATGGTGGCCTCGATCGGTGATCCGTATACAGTTTATTTACCGCCCAATGACCACAAGCGTGCAGGCGAGGACTTGCAAGGCAGTTTTTTTGGAGTGGGTATTGAACTTGATTATATTAATGACACCCTAGCAATCATTGCACCTTTGGAAGGTACACCAGCTGATAGAGCAGGGCTAGAAGCAGGCGATTTAATCTTGCGCGTGCGTGATGATAATAAAGGAATAGATGAAGACAGTTCCCGCTGGGGTCTGAACGAGGCTGTGGAAAAGATTCGAGGACCCAAGGGTACCGAGATCACCCTTACGATTTATCGAGAAACGGTTGAGGCGCCTTTTGAGGTCACGATGCGACGGGAGGAGATCCTGGTTGACACCGTGACACTAGAGATTATCGAGTATCATAACAAACAAGTTGCTCACTTGCGTGTTTCTCGGTTTGGTGGACGCACTAAAGAAGAGTGGGATTTGGCTGTTCACAAGATCTTAACTCATCAGCCATCAGTGGCTGGCATTGTGCTAGATCTTCGCAACAACCCCGGTGGTTATTTCGATGGCGCTATTGATCTGGCGAGCGATTTTATTGAAAACGATATTGTGGTTTCGCAAAAAGGTCGATTAACTCATCAAGATTATCGCAGTCAAGGCAAAGCTCGTCTTAAAAACTATCCATTAGTGGTGCTGGTGAACAAAGGTAGTGCCTCTGCTTCAGAAATCGTTGCAGGTGCACTCAGAGATGATTTGGGTGTTAAACTGGTTGGCTCGCAAACTTTTGGCAAGGGAACGGTGCAAGATCGTATGGAGTTATCAAACGGCGGTGGAGTTCATGTTACCATGGGGCGTTGGATGTTGCCAGGTGGTGCCTGGATTCATGACGAGGGTATTCCAGTAGATGTTGAGGTTGAACTTGATCGAGAAACCGAGGAAGACGAGGTGCTGAACAAGGGATTAGAGCTACTGATAGATTAAGCAGTCAAAAGTCATAAGCTGAAACTCAAAACTCAAAAACTTAAACTGAAAAGTTTGAGCAAAACTGAAAAAATTAATAACCATCCATAAACTTACAAACAAATAATTTTTTTTGGAAGAATTAATTAAAACTCAAACTATGTCTAACAATAAACAGTTTAAATCATTCTTAATGGGTTTTTTTGTGTCGGTGATCATCTTGTTTAGTTTTTTTGCGGGATCGATTGCTGACCGACTGTTTGTGATCAAACCACTGGATGCTATTACTCAAAAAACTAGACACAGTTTACTGGGCTCTCCTACAAAATCTCAGGATTTTTCACAAACAAGTTTAGGTCAAATGATGCAATCAGGCTTGTTTGATGTTGCTGATGTAGCAGAAAAAGCCTCGGAGTCGGTTATTACTGTTTCTATTAAACAACAGCAAAGAGTTATTCAACCAGGTAGTATCTTTGACCCGTTTGGTTTTTTTGGCTTTGATTCGAGTGAGGTTCAAGTTGAGGAGGTTCAACA
The DNA here is from genome assembly GCA_964502565.1 of uncultured Pseudomonadales bacterium. Taxonomy (GTDB): domain Bacteria; phylum Patescibacteriota; class Microgenomatia; order UBA1400; family PJMF01; genus CAYVBW01. The sequence continues at coordinate 17,418 of CAZCXA010000003.1, read as the reverse complement.
AGATATTGGAAGTGGTTTTGTTGTTGAGGGGGGTTTAATCGTGACCAACAAGCATGTAGTTAATAATCTTACAGCTGAGTATCTAGTCATTGATAAAGATGATAAAGAACATCAAGTCACCGAGATTTACCGCGATCCAAGTTTAGACCTGGCAATTTTACAAGTTCAAGATTTTTCCGCCCCAAGTTTAGTTTTGGGCAACAGTGATGAGGCTAGGGTTGGAGAGTCGGTGATCGCTATTGGCACTGCTTTAGGCCAGTTTCGGCACACCGTTACCACTGGCGTGATTTCCGGAGTAGGTCGCTCGATAACCGCTGGCGGTGGTGATCAATTTGAAAGTTTGGAAAACATGTTGCAAACCGATGCCGCGATTAATCCAGGTAATTCTGGTGGTCCGCTGATTAATAGTCAAGGCGAGGTTGTTGGGGTTAATGTGGCCACTACCACGGCTGACAATATCAGTTTTGCGATTCCGATCAATGTTGTTAAGGTTGCTATTGATAACTTTAATGAAACAGGGCAGTTTGATCGGCCCATGCTTGGCGTGCGTTATAGCATGATCAGTGAGCAGGCAGCACTCATGAATGAAGTGCCTCAAGGAGCATATGTTGTTGAGGTTGTTCAAGGTAGTAGTGCTGATCGTGCTGGAATAAAATCCGGCGACATTATTGTTGAGTTTGACGGGCAAAAATTAGGTGATGAGCAAGATTTAGCACAAATGATTAATCAGCAAAAGATTGGTAAAACAATTCAGATCAGACTGTGGAGAAACAGCGAGTTCCTTAATCTCAAGGCTACGTTATAAAGTATTGATTCTGGATTTAAAAATTAAACAATCCACACAGGTGGTAAAAATTGAGCAAGAGTTCTAACTATGACCAATACTCAATCTCTCAAGGTTGGTGATAAAATCATCCGCTTTGGCAAAGTATACGAAATATTTAAGCTTGTTGAGGAAAAAAATCCTGAGACCGAGGAACTGGAAAAGGTAATTTACTTTAAGCCAGTTTATGAGTCTCGAGAAAGTCAAACCTTAATCTGTTCAATAGCGCTTTCCAATCTGGAATTAACTGATATTAGGCGTCCGTTAACCGGAGAAGAGGTTGATGAGTTACTGGATTTTCTCAAGTCTAAGATCAAGATGAAGAATCGTTTTAATACTAGATCTGCTAAGGAGTTAATTAAATCTAACGAACCAAAAAAAATTGCCATGATCTTGAAAAAACTGGCTATTGTGAAACGTGACCCTGATATTAATTTTACCTACACCAAAAAAAGACTTTTTAAATCTGCTTTGAAAAAATTGCAGGAGGAAGTGGCCTTGGTTAAAGGGGTCTCAACAAAGGAAGCGCAAGAGATGATTATTGAGATTCTTAAACACCAGGCAGCAAAAAGTTTTATTTTAAGCGATGACGAAGATCTGGATGATTAGTAAAAAACTTAAAAAGTTAAACTCTCTCTTTAACAGCTCTTATCACTGGATCTAGTTCTCCTTCTAAAATTGTATCTAACTGATGCCAACTTTCATTTATTCTGTGGTCTGTGACCCTGTTCTGCGGAAAATTATAGGTTCTGATTTTTTCAGCTCGCATGTTACGACCAATGGCTGATCTAGCAGACTCGATCTTACTCTCTTGCTTTTCTTGCTCGATCGTCCATAGCTGAGCCCTGAGTAATTCTAAAGCAATTGCTCTGTTTTGTAGTTGTTTACGCTCTTGACTAACTCTGACCACGATTCCTGACGGTTTATGGACTAAACGGACCGCACTACTGGTTTTGTTAACAGATTGACCACCGGCTCCACCTGAGCGCATAAACTCCCAACTCAAATCCTCATCTCTAATACTTACCACCCCTGTCTTAATTTCAGGCAACACCGCAACCGATGCGGTTGAGGTGTGAACTCTGCCCTGGGTTTCGGTTGTAGGCACTCTCTGAACTCGATGCACCCCAGCTTCATGACGAAATAGCTGATAGGGGTAAAAGGTTTTATTAATGGTTTGGGCCTGGTTTGTTTTTGGGTCGGTAACAACAAACTCTAATTGAGTTTTTTTAGAGATTTTAATGACTAGATCGTCAATAAATTCCACAGCCAGTTCTTTGTTTTGACAGTATCTAACATACATCCGTAGCAGGTCTTCTGCCCAAATCTTCGCCTCATCTCCACCCGCGCCTGCTCTCAGCTCAATAATGGCTTTTGATTGAAGGGTGGGGTCACTGGCTACCGCCTTTTGCTCAGCCAAAGAATCGTCATATTCCTGAGAAAATTTTTCAAGATTTGCTAGCTGTTGCTCAAGTTGATTAATCTCATCTTGAGCCAAAGATTTTAGCTCTGAATCATCTAGCAACTGCTGATTTTCCTTGATTTTAGCTTTTAGTTGTTTGATTTGATCTTGATAGAGGTTGGTTGTCATAGAGGGGTTAGAGATGATGCGTAATTAAGAGTAGCTACTTGATAAATCAAGATCTATCATCAGCTACCTTACTTAATTTAAAAACATATCTCACTATTATAAGCCTGGTGAAGGAATCTGCCAAATAAAAAAATATCCGACTGAGTTCAGTAGAAAGATTAAGTTTAAAAAAATCTAGTTGGCTTTTTTATCTTTTCGAATTTGAGACTGCTTCTCTCGAAGGATTTCTTGGTAGGTGAGAGGTTTTTCTTGTTTAGCTTGTTGGTTAAGTTTTTTCTCTTCAAGTTTCTGCTGAGTCTTTTGCTTTTTTTGTTGAGCCTGTTCCATCTGCTTCTTAAAGCGGTCAACACGACCCTGTTGATCAACAAACTTCATCTCATTAGTAAAAAAAGGATGACATTGGTTGCAGATGTCCACCTGAATTTCTTCCAGAGTAGACCCGGTAACAAAAGTATTGCCACAGCTACAGGTAACTTTAGTATTGTTGTGCCAGTTAGGATGGATGTTAGTTTTCATAATAAGCGGTAATTATAACAGAAAAAGGATAAAGTCAAAAGTTAAAATAGGGCGAAGGAAGATTGAGCATAGATCAGCACATGGTATACAGTTTTTTTGTTTTATCTTTTATTCTTGACAGCCTTTTTATTTTTTTAATTTAAATCTTGATAACTAATGTGTTCGTTGTCCTGCTAATAAAATACCTAAGAAAACCACCCCTAGTCCAATTATCTGCTGACTTGACACGGTTTCTCCAAGTAGCAAGATACCTAAAGGTAAATAAATCAAGGGATTCAAGTAAGCAAACAAACTCGCCTCTGAAGCCTCGATGTTTTCTTGACCTTTAATGTAGCAAATAAACCCGATAACCGAGCCAAAAATTCCCATATAGATCGAGGCAACTTGGACCGAGCGATGTGTCCAATCTTGAGCAATCTGGGCCATGAGTTTAGTAAACTCGCCATGAGCAAGAATAAGATTGATGATGAAAAAACCAATCAAGCCGACTATAAAACTGATCGCGCCAACCAGAGCTTTGTCCAGTTGATGATAATATTTTTTCGCCAGGACATAATACAGGGCATTAGTTATGTTGTAAGTCAAGACAAACAGGTTGCCAAGTAAAGAGATTTTATTGTTAAGACCATTCTGACTGGTTATGATTAAGATCGAGCCAATCACTGATAACAGCAGTCCTGCCCACTCACAGCGTTCCTGTTTTTCTTTAAGCAAAAAAATACCAGCCAAGGTGATGAACACTGGTCCGGTTGTGCCGATCAAGCTGGCTTCAATGGCTGTGGTTTGAGATAATCCATAAAATAAGATACTCAGAGAAACAACCGTGGCTAGCAACTCTAAAGCAATGACTCTAGTTAGGGGAACTTTTGCAAGCTTGTCTCGTTTTTTGGACAGGTAAAATAAAGAAAAAACCGTGGTCGCCACCAGATAGCGATAAAATAAGAATCTAAAGGGAGAGGTAAACTCAAGAGCCGGTTTAACTATTACCAGACTAGCTCCCCAACACAAAGTAGTGATCAATAAATATGAATAAGCTTTTTTTCGCCTATTATGAGTATCTTCTTTACTCATTTTCTTGAGCAATTTTCAGTAGTTCAATAACTTGTTCAATAGTGAGTTGTTGCTGTTCTCCTTTATCCATATCTTTTAGGGTCACCAGAGATTTTTTTTGTTCTTCATCACCAATGACGATAGTCCACGGAATATTTTTTTGATTGGCAAGTTTAAACTGTTTACCTAGTTTGTCTAGAGTAGGGTAGAGCTCAACCGAGATACCAGCCTGGCGTAGTTTATTAGCTACAGTCAAGGAATCTGTGATTGTCTCTTGACTAAAGATCGTGACCATGACCTGACAAGAATCTTGAAATTCTGGGATTAAGTTGAGAGCTACTGCTGCTTCAACAGTGCGGTCAAAACCAAAAGCAAAACCGACTGCGGGCATTGTAACGCCTCCCAACTCTTTAATTAAGTTATCATAGCGACCACCACCGCCTAGCGAACCGACTCCATAATCTGGCACGCTTACTTCGCAAATCATGCCGGTGTAATAGTCAAGTCCACGGGCTAAAGTTGGAGAGAAGGTGATACTGTTTTGAGTCACGCCCAACTTCACGGCTAGGTTAATGATCTCCTGCAGTTTTTTACTAGGCGACAAAGCACTCACAACCTTAAGAATTTTATTTGCCATAGCTGGTGTTAAACCCTTGTTAACCAGCTCAGCAACCACTTTTTCAGCTGAGATCTTTTCAATCTTATCTAGAGTTTGGATAATGCTGGCGACCTCTACTTCTGGAGAAGCAAATGGCTGAAGAGTGGCAAACAATAACTCTCGATCATTAACTAAAATCTTGATGTCTTGAAAACCAATATTGGTATAAGCTTGAAATATACAAGCTAAAACCTCGGCATCTGCCAAGTTATCAGCAGTGCCAAAAATATCTAGATCACATTGGGTAAACTCCCTAAACCTGCCTTTTTGTGGTTTCTCAGCCCGAAAAACATTTTGGGTTTGATACCGTCTAAAGAACCTAGGTAAGATGTTGCGATATTGCGCTAAAATGCGGGCGGTGGGCACGGTTTGATCATAACGAAGTCCGAGTTGACGCCCGCCCTGATCAGTAAAGGTGTAGACTAGCTTATCAGTCTCAACGCCATATTTCCCCAAGAGCAGATCAGCATACTCTAGGGTAGGTGTTTCCATAGGTTCAAAGGCAAAAAGTTGCAGAACCTCGATAATTTTTTTCAGAACATAGTCTCGTTGTCGTTTTTCCTGGGGAAAAATATCTCGAAAGCCTTTTAGGTTTTGTAAGGTTTGGTTATTCATAATATGAAACTCAATTATTAAGCTTCTGCAATTATACCGCGAGTTGTGAGAAAAAATCAGGGGAAGTTTAGCCAGATTGTGATAAAATGAGAGCTGGTTAAGTTAAAAAAAGTTTTGTGTTAAAAAAAGGGCTTGTAGCTCAGTTGGCTAGAGCGCTGCTATCGCACAGCAGAGGTCAGGGGTTCGAGTCCCCTCAAGTCCACAAAAAAATCAGGAACAAAAGGAAAAAATGCGCACAGCTTGTGAAAACATGGACCACAGCTTGGTGCAACTTTTTTATTGTTAAGTTCTAGCTGTTTGTTAAGTTTTAACAGTCTAATTAAGTTTTTTTAACTTCTTGTTTTTACCTACTCAATCTCAACTAAAGCTCTGATTATTCGAGCGGTTTTTGTCTCAACCTCGGTTTCCTCATTTGTGGTAATAAATCCTGCAATGATAAGTTGCATATTTTCAAATAGATCGGTTTTGGTTACTGTTTCTTCAGTAATATCCTCGTATTTAGTTTGATTATTTAAAATAACTTGATGTTTTTTAGCTTCTTTTCTGGTTTCAAGAGTTAACCGAGAATCATCAATATTAATGAGGGTGCCGATTAAAACAAGTTGGGGTTTAGACCTGATGTTGTTTTCAGAAAAGATGATCTTGACGGGTGTGAAGGTATCTTTCTCTTGGATACCTAGAATAGTGGCCGAGTCTTCAATCTCAATATCTTTAACAGCAATGTTTTTGTTATTTTTTATTAAACTTACTCGATCATTTAAAGGTATTACTTGCGTTCCTTTAGGATTACTAACTGTAATAGTTTCTTCAGACACACGCTCTATCTGCCCAACAAAACCACGCTTGGTTTGACCGTTATTCTCAAAAGATTTTTTTTCTTGAACCACTTTTTCAACCCTGTCTTTAAGAGCCTCGGTAGTTGCGGGGTTTGAAGAGGGATCATCATCGGTTTCAGATTGAGCCAAGACGCCACCCGCAAGCATCATCATTGTGATGGCAAAAAATAAAAGTAATATTTTCAATTTATTTTTTTGCATAGATTTGTGTTTTTTTACTCATCTTTCTTAACTGTATCCTTATCCTCGGTTTCTGCTTCTTGGGCGTCCTCCTTAGTTTCTTCAGCAATCACCAACTCTTCGTCATACACAATAACGGTTCTTTCAATAATAAAATCCTCTCCATCTTCATCAAGAATGTGAATCTTGATAATGTTAGCCAAATCTTGAAGAGCTACTTCTTTTGAGAAGTTACCTTGATCATCTGCTTGAGTGATGAGGGGTAAGTCATTAACATAAATCACAACAAAATCATTGGGAGTGGTTTTGCCGGTGACAGTGGTAGTTTTTTCACTAATCACGGTTTCATCATCAGGAAGATAAACCGCGACCTTGCCGTTATTTTCTTGAGCTAAAGTTGGCACAACTTGTTCCAGTTCTTGAATGGTGGTGGCAACTTGGCTTTCCTGTTGTGTTTTTTGAGAATAGTAGATGCCATAGGTGATAAACAAACCCATCACCAGACCAACCAAGATTGCAATAACAAACTCTTTTTTCATGATTTTTTATTTGGTAATAAGTCTATTATAACCGATACTAAATTTTATTATATAATTGCATTCAAATAGTAGCTTGATACAATGAAAACTCAAAAGTGGTTGTTGGTTGATTAAATAGAGTTGTATTTTTACACTTTTGCACTATTCTGGATACCTTTGATATTTTTGATACTTTTGAGTTTAAACTTTTTTATTCTGGCTGACTTTTAACTTTTTAACTTTAATTTTTTTATCGAAAGGTTGCTTATGATCATAAACTATTACAATCATGCCTGTTTCAAGCTTAAAGGTGCTGAGGGCACGGTTGTCACTGATCCATATCAAGACTATGTAGGTTTTGAGCTTCCCAGTCTGAGCGCTGACATTGTGACGGTCTCACATGATAACCCTGCCCACAATAATTATCAAGCCATTAGTGGCACTGCGCGTCGTAAAAATCCTTTTATTATTGAAAAAGCAGGCGAGTATCAAGTGCAAGGAGTGTCGGTTTTTGGTGTCAAGACTTTTCAAGACGAATATCAGGGTTCGGTCAGAGGCGAGAACTATGTTTTTAGCATTTTAGTTGATGGTTTAAGAGTTTGTCATTTGGGAGGCCTGGCTCATCAGTTAGATGAGAAAACTATTACCGAGATCGGGTTGGTTGATATTTTGTTTTTACCTGTTGGTGGAGGTTTTGCTTTAACACCCAAAGATGCTTTAAAGGTTGCGCGTTCACTAGAACCTAATATTGTTATTCCAATGTCTTATAAATCACCAGATCACAACCAGAAGAATTTTGCAGAGTTAAATACTTTAGAAGAGTTTGTTAAGGTTTACGAGGCTGAGCCACAACCGATTGACAAACTTAACATCAGCCGTAATAACTTGCCAGAAGAGATGGAGCTTGTGGTCTTGAATAACTCGTAAAAATTGTTAAACTGAGAATAGAGATATTGCATCAATAAATTTATTTCCTGCCCCAAAGTTAATACGAAGTTAAAAGTGCCTGCTTGATGACAAAAATCAAACTGCATTTTTACGCTCCTTTTAACTTTTGAACCTTTATTTTTTATGGATTCCAAACTACCTCCCCACGATCTTGACGCTGAACAGTCGGTTTTAGCCTCAATTTTAATTGATGAAGAGGCGTTTATTCGGGTTTCAGATTATCTCCAGATTGAAACTTTTTATGACCGTTCCCATCAACTGATATATGAAAGTATGTTGGAGCTTTATGAGCAAAGAGAGGCGATCGATGTGGTGACTTTAACCAATCAGCTTAAAAAGAATGATACCTTAAAAAGAGTGGGTGACACCAGTGCCATTGTTAAACTGTCAAACTTGCTATCTACAGCAGCCAATGCTGAAAGCTATGCGCGGTTAATCAAGGAATACTTTATCAAGCGCCAACTGATAACAATCTCCGGCAACTTGAGCGAGCTAGCTTTTGATGGTAGTAAAAGTGCTCAAGATGTGCTGGACATTGCTGAGTCAAAGGTGTTCAAGGTTTCGCAGTCACATTCTGCTAGGGATTTTATTCCACTCAAAGACACCTTGGTTGAAAGTTTTGAAAGGTTAGACGAACTACAAAAGAGTGGGGGGGAGTTGCGAGGTGTGCCCACTGGTTATAAAGATATTGATGATTTATTAGCAGGGTTGCAACGTTCAAACCTGGTAATTTTAGCTGCACGTCCTGGTATGGGAAAAACCGCCCTGTCCTTAAATATTACTCAAAATATTGCTGTTAAGTATCGTAAAAAAGTTGGCTTTTTTTCATTAGAAATGAGCAAGGAAGAGTTGGTCGATCGTTTGTTGGTATCACAGGCTGATATAGATGCCTGGAAGCTCAAGACTGGTCGTTTAAACCAGCAAGATTTTTTAAAGATCTCAGACGCTATGGGAGTGTTAGCAGAAGCGAGCTTGTTTATTGACGATACGCCTGGTTTGAGTATTTTTGACATGCGAACTAAAGCCAGAAGGCTGATGTCAGAACAAGATATTGATATCTTGGTTGTTGATTATCTGCAGTTAGCTCACGGCCGGACTCAGGATAATCGCGTACAGGAAGTTTCAGAAATTTCTCAGGGTTTAAAAAACATTGCTCGAGAACTAAGAATCCCGATCTTAGCTTTATCACAACTGTCTCGCGCTATTGAAAGTAGGGGTGAGAAAAGACCGCAACTGTCTGATTTAAGAGAGTCTGGCGCGATCGAGCAGGATGCTGATGTGGTGATGTTTTTGTATCGCAAGGATGAGGATATTCGTGAGCAGGTGACCTTACGTGTGGCCAAACACCGCAACGGTCCTTTAGGCGAGGCAGAACTTTATTTTAGAGGTGACAGGATTAAGTTTTATGGTATGGAGAGTAAGATTGATTAGGGAGTGAATATTTGTGTCAGGATTTTTTTTATCTCATTTTTGAGGATGGCTCCAGCCTGATTTTCCATCCAAATTTTCCTTAGGTATCAGTCCAGTTTTATTAAAACGCCTTTTATTTTTACCAGGCACTATTTTTACGATTTTTTCTAAGGCACCATTTTTACTGTGGCACCCTTTTTCTAAGGTACCACTTTTTACTGTGGCGCTATTCCAAACAACAAGAAGATTAAGCCGGAGGAAACAACCACCAACATTAAGAATGACCCTAAATAAGTGCGGGTATTTTCTTTAATTTGATCTGGGTCAGGGTTGTTGGTTGCCATGAGGATGATAATTGATACCACCATCCAGATTACAGCCCGAAGCACCACCGACCAAATGCTGGACACGTCAAATAGACTATAAGCAGTAGCTTTTAAAAACTCCATATTTTTATAATGCTGTAATTGCTAGTAAAATGCAAGGGTTATTGATAAAATAGAGCCTGCTAGTTAGGATTAAAATTATCCTTTAACAGGAGAAATTTAGATAAAAATTAGCCGCGGTGGCGGAATTGGTAGACGCGTGGGTCTCAAAAACCCATGAGTTAAATACTTGTGTGAGTTCGATTCTCACCCGCGGCACAGACTTTTTAACAGATCGTGTTTAGGTTATAAATGAGATCTAGGTTTAAGTCAGGTTGATTTTTTTGGGCTCAAATTTGGGCTCAAAGATGGGCTTAAATTAACAGTTAAGTTCATCGCAAAAATATATACACTATATACAAACTTAAGATATAAACTAAATACTAAAAAATATCATGTTTCCCACCATCTTCAATATCGGTCCATTTCATCTGCAAACCTTAAGCCTGTTTCAGGCTCTGGCTTTTTTTAGCTGTGGTTTAGTTTTTTGGCGTCGGGCAAAAGAGGAAAGCTATTCTGAAGCCAAGGTGTTTGATGGCTTTTTGCTGAGTTTTATTGTGGGCTGGTTAAGCGGTCGTGCTGGACATGTACTGGCTAACCTGGATCAGTTTGGCTGGGATGTTTTAAAATGGCTGAATGTGGTCCATTATCCTGGTATTCAGTTATTATTTGCCTTAGTTGGGGCAACTCTCTATCTATATTTTTATGCTCGAAAACAAAAATGGGATGCTTTTGAGATTCTTGATTGGTGGTCTCAGTCGTTAGTTATGGGTTTAATTTGGTTATATTTAGGATATTTTTTTGCTGGAGTATTGTTTGGAAACACCACTCAAATGCCCTGGGGCATAGTTTTTCCTGGAGTGTTTGAGCCTCGCCATCCAACTCAGGTTTATTATGTAATCTTTTTACTAGCAATTTATAAACTCTTATCTTGGTTAGAGTATCATTACCGGACTTTTAACTGGTATCGTTCTGGTAAAAAAACTGCACAAACCGGTTTTTTATTTATTGTTTTTTTAACAAGTTATGGCTTGTTTTCTTTACTAATGAGTTTTTTTCAATCCTCTCAAATTCAAGTTGGGGAAATGGTTTTTGATGGGTTGGCTTATCTGGGTTTAGTTATTTTTGGTTTATGCTTGATGCTAGTGAGGGCAAACCGGAGCTTCTTTTCTTTTAAGCAGAAAAAGTTTTTGGCAATTAAAAAGTGAAACAATGGCACAGCCAGATTCTTCCTTAGCTAGCAAGTTACCCATAGTATTTGAGGACAAACACCTACTGGCCATTAATAAACCTGCGGGCTGGGTGGTTAATGATTCTAAAACAACTCAAGAAACAACAGTCCAGCACTGGATGTTTGAGCAACTAGGAAAAGAGCAGGGGATACAAAAAATACTCAAGAAAAACTCTGTTTGGGAAAAACTAGTACCGGCTGATTTTACTAACAAGTTTGGCACTCCTCAAGAAATTTTTTTGCAGAGGCAAGGCATAGTTCATCGACTGGATAAAAACACGAGTGGAGTCTTACTCCTGGCTAAAGATCCCGGGACCTTGGTTAACTTACTTGGTCAGTTTAAAAACCGACAAACTCGTAAAAAATACCTTTGTTTAGTACATGGCAAGATGAAGGTTGAGAGCTTAGCAATTAACGCCCCGATTGCTCGGTCAAGAACAAAACGTTTTCAGTTTAGAGTTGAGATTGACGGACGACCTGCCACCACCTATTACCAAGTGCTTGATTTTTTTCCCTCACTTCAAATCGAGAAACTTAACTTACAACTAAAACCAGGCTTTATTAAAAATTTCAAGATTTATCAACAAGGTTTTTCTTTATTAGAGTGTTTGCCAGAAACCGGTCGCACGCACCAGATTAGAGTGCATTTAGCCCACCTTAAACATCCATTAGTGGCTGATACAGTTTATGCGGGTGAAAAAAGTAGTCAGTTGGATAAGTTGTGGTGCGCGCGTCAGTTTTTACATGCCTGGCAGTTGCAGTTTGTGCATCCGCAATCTAATAAAAAGATGACAGTTAAGGCAGAGTTAGCAGAGGATTTAAAAGAAGCACTTAAATATTTAAAGTAATAAATGAAAAAAAATTCTCAGAACAATCGACAGATCGGTGGTCATGTTTCAGTAAGTGGCGGAGTTCATCTGGCTGTCGAGCGTGTGGCAAAGATTGGTGGTAACTGTATGCAGGTATTTTCGGGAAGTCCTCGGTCTTGGCGGAGATCTGACCCTAACCAAAAAGACCTGGAAAAAATGTTTACAAATCAAGAAGAATTAGGCGTTAAATCCATCTTTACTCATGCTTTGTACTTGGTGAACTTAGCCTCTGATAAACCAGAATTAGTTTCGAGATCTGTTCAGTCACTGATCTTTGATCTTAAGTTTGATAGCTTAGTAAAAGGTTCGGGAGTGGTGGTTCATCTAGGCAGCCATCAGGGCAGGGGATGGGAGGCGGTTAAAGATGATTTAGTTAAGGTTATCCAGCAGATATTATCAGTCACGCCTGAGGATAGCACCTTGTTAATCGAGAACTCAGCCGGTCAAAAGGGCAAGATAGCCTCAGATTTAAAGGAAGTGCGTTGGTTACTGGATCAGCTTAAGACAACTCGGGTTGGTTGGTGTGTTGACACCTGCCATGCTTTTGCAGCCGGCATTCCGCTGGTTAAAACTTCTCAATACTGTCATCAGGCTCAACAATCAGACTTAATTAGCCAACTGTGTCAATTAAAATTAAGCCAATCATTAAAATGCTTGCATGTGAACGACAGCTTGGTGGAGTTTGGCGCAGGTAACGATCGTCATGCCAATATTGGCGAGGGCTTAATTCCTCAAGAAGATCTAAAAGGTTTTTTGCAGAATGAGACGGTTAAAAATATCCCAATCATTACCGAAGTGCCAGGAATGGATAACAAGGGTCCAGATAAAGAAAATATTGAGCGATTAAAAAAGCTGGTTGGATAAACTCAGGGTATATAATTTATAATCCACCGAACTGGATATATTTGACTGTTTTATTTTTTTTGATATATAATAGATACTTATGTTTGGGAATAAACCTCAGCAGTTTTTTTAAAATTAACTTGATATAAGCTTGGATAAACCAAGCTTTTTTTATTTAAAACCCTTATGCACGAATCTTTTCAATATAATTATCCTAATGGAAAAACAGGAGAGGTCCAACTAGTTGGTAATAAAGAAAAAGTAGAAAATTTTTGTCCGTTTTGTGATGGACTAGATTCAGACTCTCGTTTTTATCAACAGTACCCAGAGCTCGAGGGATATCCCCAGATTTTATACCAAACTGAATCGGTTATGGTTTTACCTGATTTAGCCCCTGTAAAAAGTGGACATGTTTTAATCGTGCCTAAACAGCATGTTACCTCTCATACGTGTTTAGACTATAGTTGTCGGCGTGAGTTTGCTCAGGTATATGACTTTGTTAAGGAAAAACTTGGGAAGCCAGACACTTTAGAGTTTGAACATGGCAGTGGTTTTTTGAATGATAAACAAGTTGCTTGTGGCAACTCAGTATTCCATGCCCATTGGCATGTGATTCCAGTTAGCGGTCAGGTAGAAGGGATTAAAATTTTAGACAAAATGCTTGATGAGATACCTTCGGACATGCAGTTTCAAAGTTTTGGTCACGAGGATGTTACTAACTCAGAAAGGTTTTTGATGAAATTGTCTGAAAGCAGTGATAATCACCCGTATCTAGTTTTTAGAAATGCGGATTGGGCGGTTGTTTTTAGAGAAGAAGATGAGTTAGCTGTTCCTTCTCAGATTTTAAGAAGAATTACGGCCTTAGTTCTACATGGAGAGAGAGGAAGATGGAACTGGAAAAACGCAACAGATGATGATAAAAATATATGGTTGCAGAATTTAAAACAGATTTATCAATTATTCGGTCACCAGGTTTAATCAATGAATAGATGTGTTTTTTGTAATATTGCGAAAATTGAAAAGATGATCTTTGAATCAGAAAATTTTCTTTTTTTCAAAGATAAATATCCAGCTGTAAAAGATATGCATTTTTTATTGGTTCCCAAAGCTCATATTAGGGAAGAGGTGGAGATAGGCAAAGATTTATGGGAAGAGTACCGGATGATGTGCAACAAGGCTTATTTATATGTGCAAGAAAAATGTAAGGTAAAACCTTTAACCTTTATCCATCCACCTCAAATGCAAACCGTGCATCATTTGCATCGACATTATATTGGTGGAGTTTTCGGCAGAGAGGGTGTAAAAAAAGCTTTGTTAGAGTATGCTCAAAACAATCCTTAGTAAAGCTGTAAACGCTTTGTTTAAAACTTTTAAGTTAAACCTTGTGAAGTTCAGGCCTCTTGTGTTATACTCTAATCTTCAGCAGGAGAGCTTTCTATAGTAATATAATTATTAATCACGCTGGTTAACTTTTCTCCTGAGTCCTGAATTAAAGTTATCAGCGATTCTTTGTCAACGATAAGACCTATGGCAAGGAAAAATAAGGACATGATTATGACAGACAATAACCTTTCCAGTTTACCAGATAAAGCCCCAGAGTATGATTTAAGAGATCTGCTTGAAGCTGGTTGCCATTTTGGTCACCAACGCAACAAGTGGAACCCTAAGATGGAAGAGTATATTTACACTGATAAAAAAGGTGTTCATGTTTTTGATTTAGCTAAAACTGCCCAGCAGTTGCGACTGGCATATAACTATTTTTACCAACTGGGTAAGCAAGGTAAAAAAGTGATCATGGTTGGCACCAAGCGCCATGCGCGTGAGGTGGTGGAAAAGGTGGCTCAGGAGTCTGGCATGATGTATATTGTGTCTCGTTGGCTGGGTGGATTTTTAACCAACTGGGACCAAATTAAAAAATCATTAGAAAGTATGATCAAGATGCAGGTAGCTTTTGAAGCAGGGGAATATAATGATTTGACCAAGTTTGAGCAGTCTCAACTGAAAAAAGAGATTGCTAGATTAGAACGGTTTTTTGAAGGTATTCGTGATTTAAAGTCTTATCCAGATGTAATATTTGTGGTTGATCCGGTTAAAGAAAAAATTGCTGTGAAAGAGGCAAATTTATCTAATATTCCAGTTGTTGGCATTGTTGATACCAATGCCAATCCTGACTTGTTAACGATTCCGATTCCGGCCAATGATGATGCGACTAAAAGCGTGGCTTTTATTGTAGAGGAGATCGGTAAGGCTTATTTATCAGGTTCTGAAGCAAGATAAGCCTATCTGTAATCAATATTTAAATTCAAGATAATTATGACAAAAAAAATCTCAGCACAAGATATTAAAAAATTAAGAGACCAAACCGGTGCCAGAATGATGGACTGCAAGAAAGCGCTAGAAGAAGCTAGCGGGGATCTTGACAAGGCGGTAAAGGTGGTTGAACAGGCTGGTTTGGCTCGGGCTGATAAAACTCAGGATCGTGAAACATCTGCGGGTTTAATCATGAGTTATATTCACAATAATGGTAAGATTGGTGCTTTGGTTGAACTGCACTGTGAGACAGACTTTGTGGCTAAAAACGAGGAGTTTCAAGCTATGGCGCGTGATATAGCTATGCAGATTACAGCGATGAATCCAGAAAATGTGCAGGAGCTGATGGGGCAGGAGTATATTAAAGATCCAAGCATTAATATAGAAACCCTGGTTAAGTCTTTAAGTGGTAAGATAGGTGAGAAGATGGAGGTAAAGAGATTTGTTAGGTATAGTTTGGAATAGAGAAGTAATAGTTTAAAGCTAGAAAAGCCTACACCTTTATGTAGAGTTGAGGTAAGCATTGTTAATATATAGCTACAATGAGGAGTTGCTTGTTAGGAGCAAGTTGTGAAGATGCAACTGAATTTTTACCACCTAATATGCAGTTTTAACCTTTAACTCAAGAATTTTGTTTACTCTGCCATGAAAGACTTTGCCTGCCAGGCCTCTCTAAAAAAAAAGAAAAAAAATTTATCCTCCTGTTTAAAAAGTTTTATTTTATTATTAAAAAAGTTTGCGAACTTGAGCTTAGGCTTGGTTATTTCTATGTTGTTTTTAGGCGTGATTCTGTGGATGATCTTGCCCCAGATGTTATCTTTGCATAATAATATAAATATTGTACTCATTAATCAACAAAAAGACGTTGAAGAACGTGAATTTCTATTTGTATCTTTTGATTCTGAGCTGAATAAAATTCAAGCTTTTTTAATAACTGATAGTTATGAAGTTTCATTAGTTAATAATGAAGAGTTAACTATGGAACCGGTCATTTTTAGTCAAAAGATAAACCAGCTTAATCCTGAAAACCTGACCACCCAGCATCTGTCATGGCTCACGGGTAGGGTAGTGGAGCAGGTGATTTTTCTTGAGAATAGTCAGACTAGCGTGATTGAGTTGCCCAAGTTGCTAAGAGAGCAGGTAGTTATGCAACTGTCTAGTTTTCACCTTAAAAACTTAAATGAGATTAAGGAGTTAGTATATTTATTAATGTTGCTAAGAAGGGGAGAGTATCAACTAGTCTCACAGGAAAAAACCATTCTGCCAAGCACGTCAGTCCTACCAAACAACTGTAGCGTGGCCGTGATTAATACCACTCAGATTGGAGGATATGCCTTGACGCTAACCTCAATTTTGGAAAAAAGTGGGACAAGGATTATCAGGGTTGATAGTGGTTATCAAGAAGAACAGTTTGAGCAGACTGCGATCGCTTTTAACCAGGAAAAAGACGAGTGCCAGTTTACAGCCCAAACTCTAACCGATCATTTATTTTTGGGAACACCAACTCAACTAGATAAGGATCAAGCCAACTCTTTGTTGAATCGTTTCCGAGCAGATATGGTTATTTTGTTAAGCAACGATCAAGCCTTTTAGATGCTTTTTAATGTTTTTAAATGCTTTAAAATGCGTTTAAATGATGGTTTAATCAAGGTCTTCATCTCTGCTATCCTCGATTTCAAGATTAACCTCTTCTTCGTTTTCATTTAGGGTTATCAAAACCTCCTCCTCATCTTGAACTGGATAGTCTCCAGATAAATCTATAAATAAATCATTTTCTTCTTGCTGATTAACCGGAAAGGAGGTGATTCCTTGATTTGCCTCAGAAACCATGGACTCCTTTACTAAAACCTTACACTTGCTGTTATCACAGTTGATAGAATGAATGGTACACCTGTATTCGTTGCCATTTTTAATAAGCTTTGTGATTCTGGAGGAAATGTTTTGTGGCAAAGCTCCTAAGTAAACCGGTTTAGCTGAGTTATTTTGTTCATCACTTGTAGCGTTCACATAAATCGAGATAAACTCGTTTTTGGGTTCTAGGCAACAGTCTTGACCAATTGATAGAGCAGACAAGGTTTTTTTGTTTGCGGGTCGAATTAACTCAAATACTTGAGCTTTTCCAGGTTCTTCAATCGAGGCAAAATTCTGAGCAAAACTAATATCTGGTCCCTTAATTTTTTTCTTTACCCGTTCAAGATTTTTACAAGCAATTTTATTATGTTTATTAAGTTCTAAAACTGTTGTTAAGAGTTTTTCAGCTACTCTATTATGACCTAACTGCATGCGGGCTAAAGCCAGGCGATTAAGAGCGTTGACGTTTCTAGGATCAGCCTCTAATATCTCTTCATTGATCTCAACTGCCAAGTTCCAATCTTTATTTTTAGCGGCATCAACCGCTTTTTTAGCTAAGGGCGAGATGTTTTTCATAAGTTGGATCAGGTTTGTAAAACAGATTTATTAATTTTGGCACAAGTTTTGTCAAAGAATACTGATTTTTAGGCGTGTTGTCAAGCACAGGAGTTAAGTTATAATATAAAGGCAAAACTAAAAAACTGCGCCCCAGAGGAAAGCAAAAAAAAGAAACGAGAAAAGTAA
>CAZCXA010000002.1:0-85689 GCA_964502565.1 uncultured Pseudomonadales bacterium | reverse complement strand
GTTGGTGGTCTAACTAAAACTGAAGCCTATGAAAAAATCTTAAAAGGTGCTGACTATTATAGTCAAAAAAACCAGCCAATTATAAGCCTTGCTATTACTGCCAAAGATTATGCTGATGATCAGCATCGTCAAGAACTTGACGCCAACCAACTTTTCTCAGGCAAGGATTATCAAAAGGCTCTTGAAGAGGCATACCAAGTTGGTCGCCAGGGCAATCTTTTTCAAAATATCATTACCATAATTAAGCTCCTACAACAGGAACAAAACATAGTAGCGAGTTTTAAATTTGACCAAACTCTACTAGAGCAGAGTCTTGAACTGTTAAAAGAAAAAGTTGAGTCTGAAGGCAAGCCTCACCATCTCGCACTGGCTACTAGTGGCAACTCAAACGCGATTCAGTTTGAACAAGGCGAGGACGGCTTAGTCTTATTACTTGATGAATCACTTGAAAAGATTAATCAGGTATTAAATAAAATTATCAACCAAGATCAAGGTCAACTGCATTCTCAAACAATCTTGGTAGAGGCTGTAACACAGCTCATCAACCACCACTTAACAAGCGATGAGATAATAGCCTGTCAAACTAGAGCTGAAAACTTTGTGGGTTCGAGTCTAGAAGTTTTTGGCAATGACAACCAAGAGTTGATTCCCGACGAGTCTGACGCAGAAAAATCTTTGATCAGTTGGCTAGTTAAAAAAACTCTTAATGATCAAGAAATAATTCAACTGCTCGCATGGCCCGAGGGCATAAATTACTCAGCTGTGGAAAAAACTGTGGAAAAATGGGCAGAAGAGATAAATCGACCTGCAATTAATGCTGAGTTTGAGTACAACCCTAATACTTTACGTACCACCAAGTTTTATCCTGGCCAAACCGGCCTGGAGGCTAACCCAAACGAGATCCAGCAAATCATTATCAAACATATTCAAGAAATAAACAACAGCGATCCTGAAGAGATAGACTCAACAACTAAAAATAAAACAGTTGCGCACATTTTGCTCAAAAAAACCGAGCCTGAGATCAAGCTCGATGCGACCAACAACTTGGGTATAAATGAGTTGATCGGGTTTGGCGAAAGCTATTACTATGGTTCGATCTCGACCAGATTACACAACATCAATGTCGCAAGTAAAAAACTAAATGGCATCATCATTCCGCCTGGAGAACAGTTTTCTTTTAACAAAACCGTGGGAGAGGTTAACCACGACACCGGCTTCCAGCAAGCTTATGTTATTAGAAGTGGACGCACCCTAATGGAGTTTGGTGGGGGCGTTTGCCAGGTTAGCACCACCACTTTTCGTGCCCTACTTGATGCAGGCGTAAACATTACTCGACGCTTACCCCATAGCTATCGCGTAAGTTACTATGAACTTGACAACAAGCCGGGTTATGATGCCACTGTTTATTCAGGTAATGTTGATCTACGTTTTGAAAATGATACTCCAGGGCATATTTTAATTACTGCTGAGGCTGACTCTAGCAAGGCATATATGACAGTTAAGTTATATGGCACCAACGACGGCAGGCAAACCAAGCTTAAGAACCACAAACAATGGGATTATACTGCTCCTCCTCCTATGCAGGAAATTATAGATGAGTCACTCGCACCTGGCCAAAGACAAAAGGTGGAGAATGCCATACCTGGCATTAAGGTGAGTTTTGACTGGGTGGTTTTAGATGCTGATGGCAAGAGTTTGCATGAAAAAACTTTTGTTTCTCACTACCAAGCTTGGGGAGAAAAATGGTTGGTGGGAATATGATAAAGTGAGAAAAAAAAGTTGGAGGTTGGCTTTACTTCTTGTGCTCCAGATTGAAAAAACTAAACCCTGATTGCGGAATCCTTAAATAACCTGGCGCTCTTAAGTTAAAGATCTCCTTAAACTCACTGCCACTTAAACTGATCTCTCCCCTGTTTGTCTGGAACTTAACCTGCGTAGTTTGGGCTTTGTCACTATGACGGGTCTCAACATTATTTATTTGAGTGACTGCTCCACCTGATTTGTCTGCCTTCTCCTTTAACTCATCCATTGAATAAGGATTACCGCCTTGGCCCCCAATATTACACTCATTAATGGTCACTGGCTGAATGCGACCAACATCAGCACCCTCAGGATTGCGTCGCACAATCCAGGCGTTCAAGATATCTGACATCTCTTTTTGCGACAACCAAGGGTGAGAGCGTCCACAGTTGGCACCACTATCTCCATAGCCTAATCTATACCAGGATCGATAAAACCAAGGACTGCCTGCTTTTTGATCCCAAGCGATAGTTGTCCAGTTTGAGGGATTATAGTCACCAGCCAAGTCCCAACCTCGGTGGTTGGTATAACCGCCATGTAAAGAAGCATACTGAGTCGAGATCGGATTACCATCACCATCCACTAAGATCCAACCCCTTGTTTCCCCAACTGCTTTTTCCCAGTCACCTCCCTTGGGTGAGTCACGGAAAACCTGACAGGTTTCGGTTGCGCAGATAGAGCTAGAACCATGATTGGTGTAGCGAACCGCATAAGTGCGTGCCGCGACTGCCTGAGCTTTGAGCGCATTAATATGCCACGAGGATGGCATCTCATAAATCCCCATCAAGTAACGATCCTCAAAATTAATCGAGCCAGTACCATCAACCGTGATATTACCCATACGAGAGTAATCTTTAACTAGAGTGGATCCAGGGTAATATGCCTGTAAAATCTCCTCAACGCTTTGACCAGCATCAGCGCGTGCCTTAGCTCCATACTGACTCATACCGTTACGATGAGTATAAGCACCAAAACTAAAGACTGCAAAACTGTTGCCAGGAGCCTGAGCTTTATATCCGATTGAGGCGTTAAAATCGCCGGTCAAAGGCACATCACCCACGCTGGTACGAGCTGCGCCGGTACGGCTAGCAATGATTGCCTGTTGTCTGGATGATAAAGCCACAATCTGAGTACCTAATGTTTGCTGATAGGCGCGCGCACCAGCAATCTCTTTTTCAAAAAACTTTTTTTGTTCGTCTAGTTGAACCTGCAGGGTTGCTAACTGTTCCTGACGTTTTTCTAACGCCTGCTTATCACTTTCCAGTTGAATAATATCTTGAGCGATCGTGACGATCAAATCAGTATCTTGATCTTGAATCCTAGAAGTGTAGATTAAATCCTTGGTTAAATTAATCAGATCAACCTGGGCAAAAAAAATCATGATCGGGTTAAACATACGCATCCGTTTATAACCAATCGCAACCCGCTCCTTTAAAATAGTATGCTGTTTAGCCAGCTTGTCTTCCCGTTGATCAATATCTAAAGAAATCGCTTCAGTTTGCTGTTGAGCTTGACGGATGCCTAACTGAGCATTATTGATACGGCTAGAAAGGTCTTGCACACTCCGCACCAAGTTGCCGGTAGCATCCTCACTCATCTTTTTTAGTTTTTCTAACTCATCAATTTCTTGTTGTAATCGCTCTACCTCGCCTAGCGCATGGACAGTGATGGAAAGCAGAGGTTGACTCGAGGTGTGGGAAGTAAACAAAACAAGGTTAATAAGATTAGTTTTTAGACAAAGTAGACCAAAAATAAATGTTACTAAGAAGATAAGAAGACTAGTATTTTTGAGAAAGCCAAAAAACTTTTTTGTTTTAGATTGGATGAAAAAAAATGGTTTAACTCGAACAACCTCTTGCCTAAAAACTTTAATGTTGGTGATAAGTTTAGAAGTGGTAAAATTAGCCATAAGAGAATCTTTTAAAATAACCAAAGGTAAAATAACACTTTACCTATTCTGTTAAGATATACCCAGTTAATGTGCATTAACTTAATTATTGAATTGATGTGTGATGGTGTTAATTAACTATTATAATATATAATAATAACTAGATAAAAAGTTTGTTGAAAAATGCATGCGAAGAGAGTGATGATTTTGGAGATGACTGGAAGGTGGTTTGGGGCGAGATTGCGGGTAAAAGGGTTTTTAGAGGCTGGAGGATTTAGGGCGGATAGGTTTTAGAATGTTTTGAAAGGAGGGATCATTTGGAACTCAAGATTCTTGGGGGGGGTAATTTTATAAAGACGAGTGGTGTGAGGTATAGGTTTAGGTCAAACGAAAACTGGGATTATTCTTGAATGCGCCATGAATAATCTTATTAACTTAATCTTAATAAAAATTAACTTGGGCAATTAACTTAAACATCAATGAAAATCTTCTCTGGTAAACAAAAATATGTTTGGAGTGCTCTCTGGTTAATAGCAGTCTGTTTTAAACTCGTAACTCTTTTTACAACCAGCGGGGTGGTATGGGCGCAAGAAGATGACTGGCCAAAGGTGTATGTTTATCAGCGCCGCAATTACGAGGGAAAAGAATTACTCTGTTCCTACGGTGTGGACTGCATTGATGATATAAACAACATTTTTGTTGATGTACAATTTGAACCAAAGGGAAGTGGTGAATGCTCTTTTCCTGGTGTAAAAAAACCGGAAAAACATAATGAAATATGGCTAAAAGAACTAAAAATTAATGGGCGCACGTTTCACAAAGGTTTTAAACTTTTTCTTGACGAAAATTGCCAAATTTCTTCTTATTCATTAAGCGGTTTCGTAGGACATCTAGAAGCTGGTGCCCCCTCATTCACTTTGATTTTTGAACGTACTAAAAAAGTTTGGGAAGTGTTTAGTGGACCTAAAACCTATAATATTTCATCAGCCCTCAGGGTTCATACGCTTAATCATTGCTTAGATCTGGGACCGTGTGGCGATAGTAAAATTCCATTTTTTACTGAAACTTGGAAATTGTGCACCCAAGTAGCTGGCGATGAAAACGCCTATAAAAAATGCGTTGAGTGTCAAAACCAAGCATCAATCTGGACTGCTGTCGGCTGTATTTCTAGTGAACCAACAGAAATGCTTCAAACTCTAATTAAAATTGGGTTGACAACAGGCGGAGGAATTGCCTTGTTAATAATTTTGGCGGGATCTTTTACTTTAAGCATTTCCCAAGGGGATCCAAAAAAAACGAGTGAGGCTAAAGAAATGATTACCTCTGCCCTCATCGGCCTAATATTTATTATTTTTTCAGTATCAATTCTGCAGTTTATAGGAGTACAAATATTAAAAATTCCAGGTTTTGGAGAATAAAATGAAAATTAACATTTACAATTTTATCTTTTTTGTAAGCCTAGGCCTTCTTTTCATTACTGGCAAGCCTGTGCTTAAAAACTTAACCTTAAATAATGTGCAGGCTGCTGAGAACTGTCCTCCTAGAGTTAGATGTTCTGAAGAAGAGTATCCCTTCTGTATTCCAAATGTAAACTTTAATGATTGTGGTGGAATTTATAGATGCTGGGATGGTGATATTCTTGAATCTCTGATTGGAAATTGCACTTATAAATTTAATCCTGATCCCAATGCTGAGACCACTCCTTGGCCAACCCCCACAATGGATCCGATGATTTGCGAGATAACACCAAAAATTGTGGAACCGGGCTATAGTGGTGAAATCAAAATTAAACACTCAGGAATAAAAAAAGGCACGAATTATGGACTGGTTTTGAAAACTGGGTCGAACAGTCATACAGAAATTTTTGAAGCCACTCAGGAAGGTTTACTAGAGATAATTATTTCAAGATCAAGCCCACTTTTAGAATCAGGTGTTTTTGAGGTTAGAAGACCTTATACAGTGGATAGAGCGCTTATTTGTTCAGGCGCGATAGTAGTAAAAAAAGTGGAAACCCCTGCTCCAACCCCAGCTCCGACTTCCCCCGCAACTGATCCTGACGCCCCTCCATCATTGATTGACCAGCCAGTTACAGCAGAAAGATTGAACTCTCTCAACCCGCTTGTCATTTTTGGAGGACACAGCGACCTTCATAAAGATGGTGGCCTTAAACCCGCCGGCGTTTTCAACCGTGTTCTTAATTTTCTCTTTCCTCTCGCAGGCCTAATATTATTTGTCATGCTTGTTTGGGGTGGCTTTGAGATGCTCACCGGCGCTGCGCAAAAACAAAACCTTGACGCTGGTAAACAACGTGTCACTGCCGCCATCACCGGTTTTATTTTACTATTTGTCTCATACTGGATAGTGCAGATTGTTGAATATGTTACTGGAGTCATGATTTTGGGATAACTTTAGATAATAACAGCACAATAAACCTCTATTCTGAATTAATCTTTTATCTGTCGCAAAATAATAATGAAATTTTCCTTGCATCCGCGGTTGGTCATCAATAAAAAAAATAAAAAGCTACAACCTTGTTTTTTAGTGATTTTTTTATTTATCTTGTTTTACAGCAAGTCTGTATCACAAACAGCTCAAGCCCAAACCTATCGCATTCCAAGTTATTCTAACAAAACCGAGCCTTACGAAGCCTGTTTGATAGAACAAAATACGCACTATAATAATTTTCCTATAATTTTTGAGCCTGATAGATTTAAAGAGGTAACTTTGGAAGGAAAAAAGGTCAGCCTTAGCCCTCATGCTCAACTTGTAGCCAGCCTAACAAAAGAACAGGGTTATGAGGTCCACTGCGCCTCGTTGCCTTGGAACATTACTCATTTTTTAATTGATGAGGGTGGTGCAAAGCATTTTTACGAAAATTATGATGGGGTTTATACTTTAGGGAGTTGTGGCTCATATCTGCTTTCTGCCAGCGACGCCAAGGTGCCTGTCTATCGCAGTAATGAGGAATGCTTGGAAAACAACCATAAAGCTTCTTCTTACGAGGCATTTTTTGGGTCAATGACGCCAAACCAGTTTCCCAGTTTTTGGCCAGAAAACACCAGCCCTCAAAATCCAATAGCTTCAGGTGTTGCCAACCATCTTCTTACAGCAAGCCAGCAATGTAAAATCAAGGTTGATAACCTAGAGACCATTGCTTTTTATTGCAACAACCTCGCTCCCAATGAACAATGGTGCTATCTTAACCGACCCATTGCAAACTCCAAGTACGACATCTTAACTCTATATGGTGTTTTGCATCAATACATCCACGCCTATAGAGATCAGTATGGTAATCCTATAACCTGCGAAGATATTATGGGCACCTGGGAAAATCTCGTGGAGCAAAAACCATGGGCAATTCAAGATAACAACCTAACCGAAACAATCTATGAAGACATTCAAACCGCTATTAATAATGTTGGGTTTAACATTGAAAATTTATACCGTACTGCTTTTTTAGTGATCTCTTTTGGACAGGATTACTGGGAAGATGAGAATGATATTGCAAGTCTTACAACAAAAACAAGACTAACCCAAGATGAGCATGCGCCATTGATTTTTGTTTTTAAGATTCCACACTTCTTAAACAACGAGTCTAGGTTTGATGATGCAGCCAAAATCACCAGGCAAACCCTTAGTAGTCAAGCGCAACAGGATGCTCAAGAACAAATAAAAGATGAAAAAAAAGATGGCTTATTTAAAAAAGCATTGGCGAGATCAACCGGTGAGAGGTTTATCCAAGGAGATCCTATTTACTGCCCTTCTCTCCCAGAGTGTTCTCCCAAAACTGGGCTGGTAAAAACAGAGATTAAAAAAGAGCCAATTACTGGTAAAAATCTACCTGTAACTCAAGTCACAGAAAATACTATTGTCAGAAATGCTATTATTGACATTATTAATGGTCACCATTCTGACACGCCTGAGTGTGAGCCTGTTATTTTTGAAGAAGCTGGAGATATTTTTACCTCAGCCAAACTAGAAATAGAAGAAAGAGGGCAGTTCATTAGCGAGCAGACAGCATTTTATCCCAGTCTAGAAGAGGTTGCTGAAACTAGCAAAGAGTTTGACTGGCGGTTTGAGGTCAAAAACTTTGATGAGTATCTAGAAGGTTTTGAGTTTGACGATAATCAAGATTTGCCTGTTAGGGCTTGGATAGTCGCTCCCCTAGGCATTGAGCAAGAGCATGTCTTTGAAGTCTTGCAGGGTGCTTTTTTTACTGCAGAGCAACAAGAGCAGATGCTTGAGGAAAATATCGTGGTTGATACCAAGATTGATGGTCAGTATGTTACTGGGCAATATCCAAAATATTTTACATTTAAAGACGTAAATTATGGATTAACTTTTACAGACAAGGAATGCTCTAACCAAGCAATGATTAGATATCCTGATTGGAAATTCCCGGTTGAGTATGAAGTCACTATCTGTGATTGGATTAATGATGAGGAGCTAACTTGTTGGGAGGAAAAAAGATCTAATATTCGTGGCCGAGAGTTTGGTAAGGGTATTACAGAAGATAAACCCACTCATCTTAATATCTTTGGCGCCCTGGTGGGATGGAGTATTAGAAAAATTCAAGAGTCAATTTATTCAAAAGATACTCCTTGGCATGATTACTTTGCCTCCTGTGAGCGGGTAGAAGATATGTTTTTGGGAAGATGTGGTCTTGAAACTAATGAGTCATTTATTTTTTCCCAGTCTCAATGGGAACCGGTCCTGGATTTAAATGATCAACCCATTACCCTCAGCTTTGATACCGCAAAAGGCAAGTGCGAAGGATCTTTAATAAAATTCGTAGAGTAATTTTAACTCTCTTGAGATTGCTTATTTATTGTTCAATCGCGGTTTGTGTAATCAAGGTTCATCAATACTATTTTTTCAAACCACTCGGACGTGCCACCTGGTCAGATCTTAAAGTTTTCTTCCAGTTATTATCTGGCGTTTTTGCATGTTTATTAGCTTGTTTTTGACGATTGTTTTTGCTTTTAATCGGCTGTTTGCTAGGAAAACTTGTGGTTTGATTTTTGTTGAACTCGGCCACAACTTGCTCCATCACTAGTTTTTCTTCAGGCTTGTCAGATTTTTTTACTCCCACTATACCCGACCTTTTTTCGTTATCCTGAGAAAAACTACCTGGCTTACGATTCGCACCCGATCTTAACAACCAGGCGACAGCCTCAAAAGTATTTGCGCTTGCGTTTAAATCTGTAAAGTTATTGGTTTGGTATTGAATGCCTGCCAGTAAGTTGGTAGCACTGTCGCTTTGTAGTGACAAACCCGCGTTTCTAAGTAAATGAGCCACAGCTTCTGAAGCAGAACTTGTTTGAGTTGTGTCTAGGTGATGACTTGAAAAATCAGGACTGAACTCCCCAATCGTTAACAGGTCAGTGGTTTGGTATAAATCTTCATAACCTTTATAAAGCTGATCCAAACTCTGTAAAGATTCCACTCCAAACATAACCACCAAATCAGCCTCTGCTCCGACATAATCAAGATTAATCGTGTCTTTATCAAGCGGTTCATGTCCTTCTTGGGGACGAATAGTTAAGAAAAATTTTTTTTCCTCGTCAGCGATATGATAACTAACATTATTAACCGCGGTTTCTTGATAATTAAAGCTAATGCGTAAATTCTGGTGACCCATCTCGGTCTTAAGTTGATCTAATCCAGAAATAGTAGGATTTTGCACCAAACGCGCGCCATGCAAACTGACTCTTTTTAATGGCTTAAATGCTAAAAGTAAACTGGCTGAAGCCAACTGTTGATCAAAGCTAGGATCGCTATTAAGGATAATCAGAATTGAGTTGGCAGACTGAAGATATCCTGTAAGTTGAGAAAAGTCGGGAGAGTTTGGCATTGTTTTGATGGTTATTTTATAAGTATTTATATCTAGATGAACGAGATAGTGAAAAAATTAAGCTAAATTAAACTAAATTAAGCCATATTTTGTTATAAATAAAATCAGTAAGAGATAGTATAACTAATTTTGAACAAAAGAAAAAGGGGCTAAGTGGTATCTTGGAAAACAGTTACTTCTCAGAAAAAAATTAGTAACTTTTTTCATTATTTTAAACTCAGGCTTGATGAATAAAACAAATCAGTCTAAAATTAATAGTTGCTTATGAAAACTTATTTTAGACCTCTTAAGGTTATTTTCTGCTTCTTGTTAATTACTCTGATAACTCTTTTTTTCTCTTCACAAAAAATCTTTGCCAGTGACCTGCTGGCAATTAATATTGAAGGAAGTGGTGGTGCAGGAGATCCTTTCTATAGAATAGAAGGAACTTTAGAACAAAGAAGAGAAGAACACGAGGAGATTGTAGAAGAGGGAAACCCTAGTCTGGAGGTTTTTGTTAACAACACCCTAACTAATGCTCAACTGCAAACCCTGACCAATATCTTGGGACCAGTAAATGAGGAGAGTGAGGATAGTAAAATAAATGGGGCTGTGCCTGGTCTTACAAATTTAATAGCTGAAATGTACCACAACAAGCCAGCCTCAACTCACGTTTACGTGGCAGACTTAATGCAATCAGCAAAAATTATTCCTCAAACCCAGGCGCAAGGTTTGGGCTTTTCTGCATTAAACCCTATCCTTGGAGTTTGGAAAACTTTCCGTAATATCTCCTACTTCTTGTTTGTTATTATCTTTATAGTAATCGGCTTTATGATCATGCTTAGACACAAGATTAGCGGGCAGACCGTGGTCACGATTGAGCAGGCAGTTCCTAATATAATCGTGGCTCTCTTGTTTGTAACCTTCTCCTATGCAATTGCAGGCCTCATGATCGATTTTATGTATTTAATCATGTACCTAATAATCGGACTATTTAGCGGTAGCGCCGACATGATGAATTATAATATTATAAAGTTAGGCCAGAGGCTGATAACAGAGGCGGTTGAATCACCCTGGAAGAGCGACGCAGTTAAGGTACTAGTAGGAGCTGCGGGTTTGCATGGTGGTGTTTATGAGTTTATAACCAGTTTAACTTTAGCGGTTATTCTGGCCATTGCTGTTCTGTTTGGGGTGTTTAAGTTATTTTTAGAACTCTTAAAAAGCTATATCTCGATTATTCTTAGTGTCTCTTTTTCGCCTATTTTTTTAATGATCGGCGCTATTCCTGGTCAAAACGCCTTTGGCAAATGGTTTAAAAACCTGGTGGGAAACTTGGCAGCTTTTCCAGCAGTGTTGCTCTTGCTTCTTGTGCAAACCGTGATAAAAGAAAACACTTCAATGGGTAAAGCAGAGGGTGGTTTTATGCCCCCCTTTTTATTAGGAGCAGGATTTGGCGGAGCTTTGCCCGCTGTGGTAGCCATTGGCATTTTGTTGGCAATGCCAGAAGTCGTAAAAAAGATTAAAGAAACAATAGGTGCAAGCGAAGGAGTGTTTGGAGAGTTGGCAGGAGAAGCGGGAAAGAGGGTAAAGAGTGCTGAGATTGGCATCCCTGTTGCGAGTTCACTAGCAACAGCAATTCCAGGAGGCGCTGTGGCTGGATATAAAAGCTGGAAGGGTGGTACTAGAAATATTAAAACACTTTACAAAGACGTTCTTCATGGTTATAAAGAAGAATCAGGAGAGGCAGGAGAGCCCCCTGTTTATCACGGAGGAATAGTGCGTCGTGGTAAAGTTGGTTGGCAAGCTGGTTCCAAGGTGAGAAAACAAGTAGACAGATTGTCAGAAGGTAGGTGGGGGCAGGCAGAGGATATAGAAACAAATATTTCGCAATTGCTAGAAAGAGCAAAAAGAAGCTCAAGGAGAAACGAGTCATCGCAAGATGATCAAGGTGAAGAGCCAGATGAAACAGTTTGATAACATTAAATTAACGAGTTTGGCTCTCTGCTTCTTTAGACGCAATTAATGATCCACTACGACCAAGAGGTCTTTCCAAAGCTTTTCTATAATTAAGCATATCATGAAAATAAGTATCTCTTGGGCCAAGTGTAACAAAGACGGATTTTAAGGTAAAAAAGGTATTGCTAGTATAAATACGGGGAATTTTCTTGCCACTTTTTTGCACATATAAATGATGCACATACTCTTGCCTGTGTAGATCTCTAGATCTAACACTGTGTGCATGAGGCGCTAAGTTTTGGCTATAACTCCTACCATCGCTTGAGGTTATGGCTTTTTTCACATTTTCGATTTGAGATGATATTAATTCAAGACCACCAGACTGTTGACTATCCGTTAAAGCTTGTATAAAGTTTGTATGCAAATCCCTTAGAGCCTCACTTCCTCGACCCTTGTAAGATTGTGCAATTTGGTAAAAGAAAAATATTGTAAGAGGTTCAAATAGTTCCATTTGCTTTCCTGGAAAAATTTTTAGAGCTGACCATAGAGATAACCACTTACCTACCAAACCCCCTTTTTGGCCAACAACAGCCTGTTCAAAAATTACATTTGTAGACAACTTTGACCCGACATTTTTAAAAATCATCTCCAAAATTTCACCCCACGTTTTTTCAGCTGTCTGAAAATTAGTAATTGGTTCCACTTGCCCTCTTGAACCCAGGCTCTCTGTGTCTCCAAGAACTGCTAAATTGTAAAGAGGTGAGAAATAAGTTTCATCAAACCCTAAAAGTGGTATTTTTCCAGCAAAATTATCAATGTCAAAAAAGCAGCTCAAATACATCCAAACTTCCTCTTGTTTTTCTCTCAAGGTTTGAGAGGGGTACAATCGACCGACGAGTGACTCAGTCAAATCGGTGTTCTCAAAAAAACCCTCTTCAATTGCTTTTTTAACTTCCTCCGCCCAATTTTTCTTTAATTTGCAACCAAACGAGTCGTGGTCATACCAATCTTCCCACTCGCTTTTTGTCGCCTCTAGCGCAGGAGCTGAATTATTTCGAAACCTTGCCAAAGCAATAGCTGCAGAACGCTCCTCATCAGATCCCAAAATCTTACCCAAAGTATCTGAAATTGGTATCTTTTCCAAGCAAGCTAGCCACCACAGCACCCAGTCTTTTGGATTTCCTCCATTTCTTTCTGCTCTATGCTCAGCTGCAGCTAAAGGATCAAGCAATAGCACAGGATCTACCTCAGCATTGTCAGTGTGCTGTTGTGTTTTAGTCCTTCTTTGCAACCTTGCCAGCACTGTTGAAATTTCACCAGTGACATTAAACAGCAAATTTGCAAATTCAATAGCGAGTTTATTTTTACTAGCAAATCGCTGATGTAAAAATTCAGTTAATTTTTCCCTACCACCCTCAACAGCTAGATCATCATAAGTAATAGCTGGTTGCACAGAAATCGGAGGAGGATCTTGTGGATTGTATCCTATAGGAATGTGTCTAAAAACTTCTTCATCATCATTGGAATCAAATTGATTTTCTTTGATCAAAACCGTCATTTCTCTTACCAATCTGACATCTTGACTTAATCGTTTTCTTTTTGGCCAAAACAAAGTTTCGCCATTACTCATTACTAAATTCCTTCGCACCAACATGTGACCTTTCGGAACAGAAGCAGTATTTCTAATGCAATCAACCATCTCAACAATGTCAGCTCCAAAAACAGGGTGTTCTGTTGTGGCCTTAATTAGTTCTTTTCTGCTCATTTGAAATCTCCCCTGCATCGCGTCAATAACTCGAGATCTGTCAACTGTGGCTTGTCCAGTTAATCCAGAAAGAGCATTGTCTAAAAAGTATAGCTGTGCACGCACTTTTTGAGTAATTCTTGCCAAATCTTGTTGCTGGTCTAATAAAACTTCATTTTTTCTTTCGTTAAATACGCTGGCCAACTCTATATTTCTAGTAATATGGACTTCTTTGCTCAACTCTTCTGATCGGAAAGGATCAAATCCTTTTGAAATTAACTCGTCAACAATTTCTTCCAAACTCATGTTTGGAACAACTGGTTCTTTTGCCTCCTTTATCATATTATCAACTCTGGCTATTGCTTCTTCATAACGACTTATTACTTCATCAATTTTTTGATTCATTGCTGAATTAAGCGTGTGCTTTAGCAACCCTGCCTGCCTCGCGCCATCATTAGCCTGCACTAAAAATGTCCTCAAGTTATTAAGCTCTAGGAGCTGATCTGCAATTTGAGAAATTCCCAAATCAGCGCTTGTTCGTGGAATATTATCTATTGCGGTTAAGAGGTCTTGAATTTGACTCTTGTTTGAAAAATCCGCTGCTTCCTGATCTAATAATTTTTGCTTTAGCCTAGCTCCAGAATCAAAAATTACCTCAATATATCTTTTCTTATCCTCGGTATCTTCTGTTAAATTTTCTTGTTCTATTTTAGCCAATCTTTCTAATTCTATGTATTTTTTCAAAACTGCAGTGGCACTAAAAAACTGCTCAGTGCCAATTGTTACTGGATAGCTAATCACTGAAAAATCATCAATATTTTCAAGTTTTTTTAAAAACCATAAAAATCCACCGTCAAAACTTTCATTAAAGTGCTTGGTGTTTTCAAATTCTTTATCTGAAATAAATTTTACCACCTCTTCAACCAAAGCTCTAATTTCTCCTGCCTGACTAATAAACTCAATCTGTTGAACACTTTCTATATGACTATTAAAATACGCATCATTAACCTCTTGTTCAAAATTACTAATACTTAATAGAATATTTTTGCTTCTATGAAATAATCCTCTACGTTGTTGTTCGGTCTGAATTGATAAAGAATCTGAAGACATATCACGCAAACGGCCAGCTTGCTTTCTGAGATCTTCTAATAAAAAATTCAGTGTCTCCTCAGCCGAAAGAGGCTCTTTGTCATCAACGTCTTTCATTTCTTGCTTCCCCTCCTCTTTGGAGGTCGCCTCTACAGGCTCATCCACGACATGTTTTGCTTCTTCTAACTCATCAGGTTTTCCCCTAGAGGCTCTGGTTAATTTTTTAAACTTATTTTGGTATGCAGCCAAACGCGCCCCAATTTCCAATACTTTACTAAGGATTCCTGATCTACCAATCTTCCCCTCGAAACGGGCAGCATACGCCCATTTTGTAATCAATTCATCAATTTTACTTAAGCTGTCCGCAAGCTGCTGAATGGCAACACTGGACAACGTCATGCCTGACTCGGCTTTTTGAAACACGATTAAAATATCAAATTCGACATCTTCTAGCCTTAACAATAAACTCTTTGCATCCTGAGTTTCTGCATCCCGATCTTCATCAATGCCAGCATTTGGATTACTGCCACTCTGTTCTTTGTAGTTCATAATATGAAGTGAGTTTACTTAACAATTGTTTACAACCATAATTATAACAAGATTTGCAAGTATTGTCTTTTATAATAATTTTAGAAAATTCTACTTATTTCTAAATTCAAAAACCAAGTATTGGTTTTTCATCACATCCTTTCTTCCCCACCCTCCCCTCATTCTTGCTATAATAACTGATATGCCCACAGGCGAGCCTAACTCTACTCCCACCACCTCAATCAACCCTGCCAATCAAACTAGCACAGATGACTCCTACAATCCATCAGAAAACAAATCCCAGGTTCGTCAACTCAAGTTCCTGAATCTAAGCCCGCTTTCTCCAGAAAAATTTTTTGATGCTATTCAACTACTTAATCAAGTTGCTGACTCTGAACTCAAGCGTCAAGAAGACCCTTATGAAACCACTCTTGCTACCTCTGATGGCACACCTGTTCAGCAATTAATACCTAAGTTCACCTCAAGTAAGGTTGTTGAGGTCTATAACCAAGCTCAACACACTCCCCAAGTTCTAAACCAAAGCCTATTACCTGCAGATGTTGTTACTTTTATCTACAGCTTAATTTCAAGTTTTGTTCAATTTCATCAAAAAAAATTACTAGAGCCTCAATATCAAACACTTGGCAAACAGCTTTACAACTTACAAGACGACCTGGCTAAAACATATCTTCAGCAATGGCGAAACAATAGTATTTTCCAAGATCAAGAGGTTGATCTCACAGAAGAACTTTTTAAGACAAAAATCATTAAAGACATTGTTTACAATGCCACCAGCACGGTTGACTCGGTACTGCAACAAATCTTGGTCGATCTTGACTCAACAAAAAAAGATAAAACTACCCCTGACTCAACCGCTCCAGTTACCAAACGCGGTTCAACCATTGCCAGCGCCACTGATCAAGAAGAACCTAAGGATCAAGAAGAACCTAAGGATCAAGAAGGGGATCAGCCAGAAGAAGAGTCTCAACCAACTCAAGACAAGCCAGAAGACCAAGACCGAGAGAGCTATGAAAAATACAACTCCAGGCTCCAGCTGTTTACCAACTCCATAACAGAGCTAACGATCGCCTCTGTGCTGGCAATCTACACCACGACCAACGATGGTACAACCTTGGTCGGACCGCAACACCTCTCTCCAGAACTAAAGGGATACCTATTAAGCCACACTGCTCCGCACATTCGCAAACTCATTTTAAGTCTTGATCAAAAAGAGCTAGACGCTCTTATTAATCCCAGTGCCAAAACCCCAGCAATACGCTTGAAAGTTTTACACCAGGCACAACTGTTGATCGAGACCAACCCATCGGTTCAAGTTTTATTTCAACAGGCCATTAACGAGGCCTTGCAGTCACCTCAAGAGGTTGCGACCAAACTCACCGAGGAAGAGAAAGAACAACTCAAGGAACTTGTTAAGGAAAAAGAGTGGTCTTTAGTCGGCGCTGAAATTCAACAAGCTCAAACGACTGCCAGCACTAGCCCTAACGATCTCAAACCTTCTACCCATCTCACTAAAGCTTTGGGTGTGTTGAGTCCAGAAAATTTAGGTGATGAGCAAACACAAGAGCTTAAAAAAGATGATTTTTTCGAGCTAATTAACGACCGGCTACAGCCCGGAACTTTTAGATCAGATTTTGCCGAGCAACTTGCCAATCTAGTAGGTGGAGACAAAACCAGGTGGGCAATGAATGTGGTCAATCTTGACACCATGCTGACCAGTTTAACATTAATTGGTCCCAGCATGAGTACTAACTTTATCCAGCAGTTTAACTATTCTCAATTTGCCTCTATGTTTGGCAGAGAGTTAAGTGCTAATCAGTTTAAAGAAAACCGCCACAGAATTGGTCGTTTACTAGAACAGTACGCCGTCCTACATCGAGCTGAACTGGATATTAAATATCCTGAACTCGCCATGCTTTCAATGATGAAGGCGGAAGGGCATGAGTATACACCAGAACAAGTAGAGGCAATCTTAAACAAATCTTTGGAGTTTAAAGATTCTTTTGGCGAAGACCCTGTTACCAACCCCTTGGTTGATCCCTCGCTTTTTTCTGAAGTTATTACAGAAGAAAGAAGCGATCTTGAAAAAAAAGGCGTGACTGTTCCCAGTCGAAACGCGGTTATTGGCTATTACTTAGGTAGAGACGAAACCGGAGTGGGTCAAGAAAAGGCGGAAGCGCAGACGGTAAGAGGTTTTTTAAAAGATCCAGATGAAATGAAAAGGAGAAAGCTGGAAGAGTTAAACGCTTTTCAGCTAGAACAGTACTACAAAGCCTGTGGATTAGAAGCCATTAAGCCAGAAAAAGTAGCTGGAGACCCAACAGCAACCGCTAAAGCATACCGAGAAGGATTGAAAAACCACAGTATCAACATTGGGCTAGTGGCTTTAATTAAGATGAGTGGTGGAGAGTATGCACCAGTTAAGTCTCGCAGGCGGAAAAAAGTCGGCACACCCCAATTCAAGATTTCGTTAAAAAATTTGTTTAGAAGAGGCACAACAACCTCCACAGAACTTGATACTAGCCAACAGTTTATTTTTGTTCAAACTTTATCTCAAGCTGGTCGGTTCTTGATTCCGGGAGAAGAGATTCCGGTTGCACAGCAATCTCCATTAATGCCTGCTTACAGTCGGCTTTATATGAACAGTGATCCAGCAACACGAGGTCAACCCTTGAGTTTAGAAAGCGTTGGCGGTGAGTCAGGTCCGATGTCAGAACAGCCTGGAGCCTATCAATCGCCTCTCACCAGCCTTGCAGGACAAGCAGCCAACAAACTAGCCTCCATGGGCGTGGATAAAGGCTTAGCCTCTCTCACTGGAGGCGCTTATCTAGCAATACCTGAACCGATTAGAAGAGTTATTAATGAGAAGATTGCCAAAATCCTTGTAAAAATCTTAAAATATCTCGCTGCTCTTGTCGCAGCCTTACTGCTTAAGTTGTTAACGTGGCTCCAAAGCCTACCACCAATATTGCGCTGGCTAGCAACCAACGGAGCAAAACTGGTTTTTGGCGGATCAGCTGGGTTGGCGTCTAAATCTGCCGCGGGTGGAGTCGCGGGCGGGGTAGCTGGTGGAGGCTTGGGTGCCCAAGCAACAACAGCGCTTAAAGAAGGGGCGCAAGAAGCTCAAGCCTCTGTTGCCACCACAGCAAAGAGTTTTGGCGACCTAGTAAAAGAAAAACTCAGCCTGAGCGAGACAGGTGTTTCTCAAGCAACAGCTACCAAGACCACTATTGCAGGCATAACGGTTTCTACTGAACTCATAACAATTGGTGGAGGTATTGTTACACTCGCTGGTGGCACCGGCCTGACCATAATGCTTGTTGCTGCCGCCTTTCTCATGCAGGTTGATGTTGATTTCTCAAAAGCCAGCTACTCATCATTTTTTATTGATGCTACAAAAACAGCCGTAATTATTGACAACAAAACCGAGTGCAACAACACCACTGTTTGCAAAGATCCTAATTTTCCAATTAAAGTTCGCTATACAGTTGAGATTACTCCAAAAAATGGTTACAGCATCATTATCAACGAGATCAGTGACTCGGTTAGTGTTACTTACAACAGCAAAGCTACCAAAAGAACCAATCGTTCTCAACCCACTGAAAGAGTTGGCGAGAGCCTTATCGGTAGTACGCTTGAAGAAGCACAAAGCTTTACATATGAGCGAGAGTATGACAGTACATACAATCACGGTTTAATCAGAAATATTATTGTGGTTGATTTTACATATCAAAAAAATGAAGAGACAGGGCCTGGCACCACCCGGGCTTCTGCTCGCATTTCTTTAGGAGATGCACCTAAAGCTGTTTTGTGCTGGCCAGCTAGTGGCAGGATTAATCAAACACCTTTTTCAACAATTGGCAATATCACTACCCATAAGGACGCAGATGCCTATGACATTGCTCCCAGGACTATTGATGGAGCCAATGACTATGATATCTATGCTCCGATTGAAGGCACTCTTTGTGCAGGAATATTTGGACCGCCAGGTAGTAATCTCTACCACAGCAGTTATGGCGAGACTGTTTCTTTAAAAACAACCATAAACGGGGATTCATATCTTTTTCTTTTTGCACATTTGGCCAAAGGCACGGCAATAGTTGGTAACAACTCATGTCAGCTTGTGAGCCAGGGACAAAAAATCGGTGTCGTTGGTAATACTGGCTCCTATTCAAGCGGTACTCATCTTCATTTTGAACTCAAGACTGGTGCCCTAACATTAACAGAGTTGTTAACCGGTGAGCAAACTTCGGTACCCATTGGCAGTATAGTTAGATCTTGTTCTTTAATAAACTAGAACCCAACCTCACAAGTAAGACTAGTAAGATAGATGAACACGACTGATGCACATGATAAACTAAAATAATCGATCAAACAGCTAAACAAAACAGCTGGTCCGAGACAAGTTCTTGTTTATAAATAATTAAAAACCATGGTTAACAAGCAAAAAAAATCCTCCATTGTCAAATATATTATTATTTTTGGGATAGTTATCTTGACGATTTTTATCTTTTGGCAATTAATATTCTCCCGATCTTCAAGATCAAGATTACCTTCATCAGACACTAATCAAGAGCTGGCCACCCCAGACGCTCAAAACGCCCAACCACTAAATCTTAGCTACACTGGTGAGGGTGATATTGGTATTAAAGAGGTGGGAGTTTATCAAGTTAAAAAAGACTCTTCAAACAAATCTGTTCTGCTGGCCAATCTCACAAAAACTCTTGTTGCTCATTATTCTTTGCAACCAATTTTTGATGAAGAGGGTGTGGTAATTTATGCTTCTGAAGATCACACACTCACCATAAATTTATCTGAAGATAATTTAAATTTTTCTAGAAATAATCCACAGGGAGATGAGTCAACAATTAATCAAGATCAGGCAATTAATGCAGCAAAAGATTTTTTAAAAATAATTCTGCCTGAGCAAACGCCATTGCCCATTGTTAGAAACATCGAGTATTTTAAGGGAGACCTCCATCTAGAACCATCATCCAAACTCAGTGCTAGTACTCTTCTTATCCCCTTTTCTTACTCACTTGAAGAAATTCCGATCTATTATGATGATAGTCCAACACCGTTTTTTTTAATAATGGTTAACAGCAACCTACAGATCCAGAAAGCCGAGGCTAAAACTTTATTAATTACATCTGAAAAAATATCAACAGCCGAGCTAATGCCATTAGTAGAGGCTTTAGAAAATATTAGGGTTGAACAAACTGGACAGTTGGTAGATTTCCTTGAAATCGACCAGGCGCTGATCAAGGAGCCAACTTTAGAGAGAATCAAGCAAGGAACCTTAAAAACCGCACAGCTTGAATATAGAGCTGAGGAAAAACAGGGCCTAATTTACCCTTTTTATAGGTTTAAAGGAGAGTTTGTTGATATTGACGATGTTGCCTTTTATGGAGAGATCATAACACCGGCTGTAAAAATTGGCAGATAAAAATGAGGTTATTAACTACTCGGTTGATAAACTATAATAAATAGGGTTATAACAAAAACTCGATAATAATAAACTAAAATAATAAACTGAATCTTTAATAACAAACCAGCTCTTCAGTGATAAACCAACTCTTTTTTTTATTTTAAGTTATGGCCTCAAATTTTTAACTAAATACTTATGCGCGAACATCTAATTCCTCAAGATATCACTGGCTACAAGTTTCACATCATCGGCTCCATGACGATTGGTCAGTTTGCTCAAATTTTACTAGGAGTGGCCCTGGCTTTTATCTTCTACAAAACAAATTTACCAGGCATTATTAAGTGGCCCATTTCCATCTGTTGCGTTTTGCTTGGTTTTATGGGCGCCTTTGTTCCGATCGAGGGGCGCCCCTTAAGCGACTGGATCGTGAACTTCGCCAAAGCTTTGTACAAACCTACCAAGTTTTTCTGGCAAAAAACACCCCAAATACCAGCTGCGTTTAAATATGAACCTAATAAAGAGGTAAGTTCTGAAACAACCATGATTGATGTTTCGCCAATAAAAAAAGAAAAGATTAAACAGTTTTTACAATCTATTAACCAGTTTGAGGAAGATCTTGACCAGTTTGATCTTGCAGAAAATCAGCGCGTGAGCGCGATTGTTGGCTCCTTTCAAGATGTTCAGGTGGTGAGCGAGCCAATCCCTCAAGAAACAAAACCAGATTTAAAGATTAGGACAAGAAAGGTGGCTCCTTTTTCAGATTCTTTTCTAGTTTATCAACAAGAAATCGCTGATAAAAAAACATTAGATAATATCAACCAACCAACAGATCTTCTTCAAGATGATTTTTTAAACTCTCAACAAGTGGCTGTTGAAAAAGATAGTGACCAGTCTCAAGACAATCAGGTTGCACAAACTCCACACAACGCAACCATCGTAAAGGTTGCTAGCCAAAGGCAAGATTTACCATTTCCCAATAAACCCACCCAGCCCAACAAGATCGTGGGCATGATCTTAACTCTAGACAATAACTTGATTGGCGATGCTCTGGTTGAGCTTAAAAACAGTGAGATGCAAACCATCACTGCTGTTAAAAGCAATGCTTTAGGTCAATTTCAAATCTCCCAGGGATTAAATAATGGCAGATATTTTATTCAGGTTCAAAAAGAAGGCCTTGAGTTTAATCCGCAACAGATAGAACTCACTGGAGTTATTCTTGACCCAGTAGAGATAGTTGCTAACTAAAAGAGGTTGTTGATAAACAGAGGTTACTAACTAAAAGAGGTTGCTAGCAAAAAGGAGTTGTTAACAAAAAGGACTATCAACGCAAAGTGTGGCAATAATATTTAATTAGCTAAAAACTCAAACCAGTAAATAAAACATAATCAAATATATATCACAAAGCGGTTTTTTACTTCTAGTTTTTAACTCTTAAACTTATCTATCAAGGTTGCCAAAAAAAACTAAAGGCTTTTTTGCTATCTTAACTTCCTCTGCGCTCTATGGTTTATATGGCATCTGCTCACGATTTATCGCAACTGGATTTGGAGATTTTTCACAAGGCTGGGTTAGAGGAGTTTTGGTTTGCATCCTGCTGAGTGTTTTTATCCTCACCTCAAAAACACATTGGAAAAAGATTCAAAAAAAACATCTCAAGTGGCTCATCCCCTGGAGCTTGTTGAGCCCAATATTTGTCCTTTTTTTCATTTATTGCTTATGCCAACCTCCCCATAAGCGCGGTTTATTTTTTACTTTATTCTGCCACAATAGTTAGCGGATTTTTGTCAGGCAAGATCTTGTTTAAAGAAAAAATCAATCTTATCAAACTCATCTCTCTTGTCTTAATCTTTTTTGCAATTTATTTAATCTACTCTTGCGTCGTTCAAACCAATCAACTGGTTTTTGTTCTTTTTGCATTAATGGCCGGACTGGCTTCTGGTCTGTGGAACACACTTTCCAAAAAGTTTTCAAGTTTTTACAGCAGTTTTCAGCTGGCTTTTGTGGATGCTTTTGTATGTTTTGTAATCTGTTTGTTGTTAAGTCTCTGCTTTAAAGAACCTCTTCCTCAATTAGTTCCAAGCTCACCCTGGCTGTGGATCATGCTCTTTAGTCTTATCACGGTTGCGACTGTCAACCTCTCAATCTATGGTTTTCGACAAGTTGAGGCCCAGCTTGGAACAATCATTATGCCTTTACAAATAATGTTCGGTTCTTTTTTCGGTTGGCTTATCTTAAAAGAAGCTCTGTCCTTAGCCACGATTTTGGGAGGCATCATGATCTTTATAGGAGCAACTTTGCCAAGTATTTCCCAGGATTTTTTTCAAAAGCACTCTAGATCACATCGTCATTAAATCAAAATACCTCTTTCTAAAACTTAGATTAGCAAACCGCGTCAATCATCAACTCCCCAGCATTAAAACAGCTTTTTAAATTGTGAATCAATCAAAACTGGTTTATACTTAATAAAGTTATCACCATCGCAATACAGAGTATTATTATGTTAGAAAAGTCCAAATACAAATCTGCTACTCAAGAGTTTTTAGAGATTTATGATATCACCAATGATTTAATACTGCTTAAAAACGGTACCGCAAGTTTAATCTTGGGGGTCAGCGCCATGAACTTTGGCTTGTTGGCAGAGGATGAACAAGATGCAGTCATCTACACCTATGCAGCCCTACTCAACTCCCTTAACTACCCCATCCAGATAATAATTCAATCACAAACCAAGGACGTTACTAAATATCTTAACCTGCTTAAAGAAAAAGAGAATGAAACCTTTCATTCTCCGCAGGGAGAGAGGATTGCTCGCTATCGAGAGTTTGTTGCCAATCTTATTAAAGAAAGAAACGTGTTAGATAAAAAATTTTTTGTGATCATTCCTGCCACACCCCTAGAGCTTGAGCTACTTTCAGCCGAGAGCGTGATTCCGGGTAGAGATGTTTTTGACATAACCAAGTATGAAAAAACCGTGCTGGTTGATAAGGCTCAAGCGATTCTTGAGCCCAGAAGAGATCATCTAATTAGTCAGTTTGCAAGAATTGGTTTGGTGTCCTGGCAACTCACTACTCAAGAAATCATTCGGGTCTTTTACACCAACTATAATCCTGAGGCTAGCGAGGGTTTTGAAGGCACGAACACCGAGGAGTATCAAACAGCAGTGGTCAAGGCAAGCATAATAGATGATTACAACCCCTTAAATCAAGCCCTACCTACAGACCAACCGATACCGCAGTCTTTAAATGATCAGTTTGACCAACCTGAACAACCAAGCATGACCGTAGACCAACCACAACCAACACAGACCCAGCAGTTTGATCAATTTGGCAAACCAGTCTCAACTCAATATTTTGACCAATCAGTATATGAAAACCCAACCCAGCTTGATCACACAGATCAGGCTGGCCAACTTAGCCAGCAAAGTCTGCCAGACCATAACCAGCTTCATCAACTTGATCAAGAACTTAACCAGCAGTTTGAACAACAAGCCAACCAACTTGATCAAGCCTTTGACACTAGTTCAGCAAATAATACAGTTGGTGTGGCCCCATCATTCCCGACCACAAATCAAGAACAGTCTATTTATGATCAACCTTCTAGAACTACTCCCGAACAAGCACAGGAACAGTTTCAACAGTTAATCACCCCTGTAGACACAACCGACCATCCTCAAGACTTTCAAGAAGGTGTGCCGGACTTCTCAAATCTCAAAGCAAACTTTAGTAATAACACATCAGCCAACCAGTCCCAACCCAAACCTGATCAAGAACAAGATGCTACACCCAGAAAATCACAGACTCACCCCAATCCCCAGCAGGCAGTTAACAACACGCTTCGAGAGGTGGGGGTTTTTAATCTACCCGAGCCTGATAAAAAAACAGATACACAAACTGTGGAAACGCCAGCAAAAGACAACTCGCAAGCCACTACAAGTGAGCCTCAATTATCAGTTCAACCAAATGAGTTAACAGATAGTAGTCAGGTTAAACAACCCAATGAGGTTGCTAAAACACAAGGTGATAATCCACCACCTATCCCAGAAATAATGTAGGGGGTCTAGTTGCTACCAAAGATGGTCTTAAAAAACTACTATCAACTATTAAAAATGATTATTTAATTTATCATTAAGAACAATACTTTAAAACTACTTTTTTTAAACTTTTTTTATAATCTATCGATTTTAACACCTAATTTTAACCCACAATGAAGCTTGATCTACCTTTTCCATTTTTAAAAAAAACAACTGCTGAAGAAGAACAAGACCTTAAGAAAAAAGAGGAGTTAAGACAAATCGAGGAGTTTTCAAAAGGTCTGGTAACCATTGAGGATATTATTGCCCCTGAAGCGATCGAGATTGACTTCACTTTTCAAAAGATCAACTCCTCATACTCAAGAACCTTGTTTATCGCTGGTTATCCTAGGTCAGTACCGGCTAACTGGCTATCACCGTTGATCAACTTTCCTCATCAGCTTAACACTGCCATGTTTATCTTTCCCATGGACAGTGGTGAGATCTTAGACAGTCTTAAAAGAAAAATTACTGAGATGGAGGCTGAGATCCAGTCTGATATTAGGGCTGGCAAGATTAGTAACATTACGACCGAGATTCAACTGATCGATGCTCGCAACATCAGGGAGCAGTTGGCAGCTGGGGCTGAAAGGTTTTATCAATTTGGTCTTTATACCACGATCAGGGCTGATTCTGTTGAGATGCTGGAGAAGGTTACTAAAAATGTGCAGTCCACCCTAGGCTCACTACTGATCGTTTCAAAAAAAGCAACCCTGCAAATGGCAGACGGTTTCAAAACCACCCTGCCCATGGGAGTTGACTACTTGAACATTGCCCGCAACATGGACACCACTTCTTTAGCTACCACCTTCCCTTTTGTTTCCTCTGAGCTAACTTCTGAGCAAGGAATCCTATACGGCATTAACGAACACAACGAGTCCTTGGTTATTTTTGATAGGTTCCAGCTTGAGAACTACAACATGCTAATCCTAGCAAAATCAGGAGCAGGTAAGTCCTATGCTGTTAAGGTGGAGATCTTACGCCAGCTAATGTTTGACACCGAGGTGATTGTCCTTGATCCAGAAAAAGAGTATGAGGAGCTTTGTGATACCGTGGGTGGTGAGTATATTAACTTTACCTTTGGCTCTAAAGCAAAGATTAACCCTTTTGATCTATCGCAGGTTTATGAGGAGGGATCTAATGAGCTCGGACAAAAAATTTTATCTTTACATGGTTTGTTAAAAGTTATGCTAGGCGAGATGACTTCTGAGCAAGAGGCGCTTTTGGACCGCGCGCTAGTCTCTTCTTA
This sequence comes from uncultured Pseudomonadales bacterium, assembly GCA_964502565.1. Lineage (GTDB taxonomy): Bacteria > Patescibacteriota > Microgenomatia > UBA1400 > PJMF01 > CAYVBW01. Next base: position 60,087 of record CAZCXA010000002.1, on the reverse strand, counting down.
TAAGGCTAAGGGTATTACCCCTGATCCAGCTACTCAAAAAAACATTCCACCTTTAATGGAGGATCTTTATAAAGCCCTAGCTGGTATGGAAAATGATCAAGCCGATGACTTGGTCGCGCGCTTGGAAAAGTTTATCACCGGCTCTTTTAGAGGTATTTTAGATAAACCCACCAACATTAATATTCAAAATCCCTTGACCGTGTTTAGTGTTAAAGAGATGGAAGAAGAGTTAAGACCGATTGCGATGTATATTATCCTAGATTTTATCTGGACAAAGGTTAAAAAAGATTTTAAAAAACGGTTGCTGGTAATTGATGAGGCTTGGTATTTTATGCAACACCCAGATAGCGCGCGTTTTATTTATGCCATGACTAAAAGAGCTAGAAAGTATTTTTTAGCTATCACCACCATCACTCAAGATGTAGAGGACTTTTTAGACAATAATTTTGGCAAAGCCATTGTGTCTAATGCATCAATTAGACTGTTGATGAAACAGTCCACGGTTTCAATCAACACCTTAACCGAAACCTTTCACCTTTCCAACGGAGAACGACAACTTTTGGTAACGGCTGACGTGGGAGAGGGCATCTTTTTTGTTGGACAAAACCATGTTGCCCTACGCGTGGTTGCAAGTCCAGAGGAGCACTACATGATTACCACCGATCCCAACGAGTTGTTGGCAAGAAAAAAGGCAAGAGAAGCCGAGTATCACACTGATCAACTCACGAACAACACCAATACTCAACCATATTATGAAGAAGAGGATGAAGCTGAGATTGAGCAAGTGTTGCCTACAGGTAATGCTCGTCAATCACATGATGAACCCAACCAGCTTAAAGATGAAGCAACTGGCTTACAAGACAATAGAGATAATGTGGCTCAAGCCACTGATATTAGTCAACAAGCTGTGGTTTATGGTCAACACTCGATTGATGATTATCAAGAGCCAGAAGAATAAAATAATAAATAATAGGTATTTAACAGTTGGTGTTGTTTAACGGCTTAAAGGCAATGACTGTATAGATCGTGGCTGTATATTTGATTTGAGCTAAAAATTAGCACCATACACCAAATATTTTTACTCTTTCAAGTTCTAACTTTTTTAAACTACCCCTTTTCAATGTGAAAAACTATGTATATAACTATACTCGGTAAATTAAAAAACTGCTCTTCAGTTGAAGTTTGTGGCTCACACCCCAAGCACCATTAAAAGCTTACCTTCTGCCCTCTGCCCTAAAAAATAACTACTCTTAAACGAGCTGGTTTTTCGTCAGCATTAAGAGCATTAAGCCTGCTCCTATAGAAAAAAATTATTAACAGACTATTTTTTACCACGATAATATCAACTGGCTTAAAAGATAATATTTTTATCTTTTACATTAAGCTTTTAGCTTTTTGAATCTTAACTTTTTATTTTTAATTTTAAGCTTACATGCAAACCCTTACACCTCAAGAAGTAAAGAACATTTGGTCGCAGGTTAAAAAAGAGCTGGAACCCCAACTCTCTCCAGCTGCCTTTAGCACTTGGGTTCTAACCAACCCGCTCACCGAGGTTCAGATTAACAGCACTCAAGAAGCGGTAGGTGTTATCTCTACCCCCAGCGCTTTTCATGCAACCAATCTTAAAAAAAACCTTTACCTACAACTTAAGTCTGCGCTTGAGCACGCATTGAACAAAAAAGTTACTCTCGATTTCAAGATTCAAGACCCTTCTCAAATTTTATCTCAGCAAAAAGAGATGTCATTCAAAAGTAATAGACAGGGTTATAGAGTCAACCGAAACTTACGCAAAAGCTCGTTTCAAGATCAACCCAGTCAATCACAAAACCTCAATCAAAACAGCCAACTAACCACCAACGGTCTTAGAGTTATCGAGTCTCAAGACTTGGAGTCTGTTAGGGTGGAGGATCTATTTTCTCAACAAAACATTGCCAACACGCAACAAGATAGAATAACCACTGCTATTAGACGCGCTGGTTTAAGACCAGATTATACCTTTAAAAACTTTGCCGTATCTGGCAGTAATGAGATGGCTCATGCTGCAGCAACCGCGGTTGCAAAACGTCCCGGAGAGGCCTACAACCCGCTTTTTCTTTATGGTGGGGTGGGTGTGGGCAAAACCCATCTCATGCACGCCATTGGTCACCATGCTATTAAGCAAGATCCAAGTAAAAACGTCATCTACTGCACTGGTGAGGATTTTACTAACGAGATTATTGATGCGATTCGGAGTAAAAAAGCAATCAAGTTTAAGAAGAAGTTTCGAAGTGCTCAAGTATTATTAATCGATGATATTCAGTTTATTGCTGGCAAAAATGCTGTTCAAGAAGAGTTTTTCCACACTTTTGATGCGCTTACCAAGCTGTCTCATCAAATTATCTTAACCTCTGATCGACCCCCAGACGCCATTACTCTTCTAGAAGACCGTTTAAAATCCAGGTTTGAGGCAGGTCTTATGATTGATATTCAACAACCATCTTTAGAACTTAGGATTGCCATTGTGTTGATTAAATCTCGCTCGGTTGGAATCTCTTTACCAATGGAGATTGCCACCAAGATCGCCACTAGTGTTGATAGCGCGCGAAAGATTGAGGGTGTGATCTCGATTATTAGATCAGAGGTAGAACTTAATGGTAAAGAGATTAATGATGAGTTGATTGACAACATTCTGCAAAAAGAAAAAACCAATGGACGACCCAGAACCATCAGGCTAAAGCCTCAAAAGGTAATTAAAAAAATCTGCGATCATTTTGATGTTAAACAGTCAGAGGTAAGAGGGCGTGGTCGTAATAAAGAGCTGGTTTATCCAAGGCATATTGCGATGTACTTTTTAAAAGATAGTCTAAACTTATCTTATGTTGAGATAGGTAAATGGTTTTCAAATCGAGACCACACCTCGGTGATGCATGCTAAAAACAAGATTGAAAAAATGCTGGAAGAAGATGAGATAATGATGCAGGATTTTTCAGAATTAAAATCTAAATTACTTAAGTTATCAGATTAAAATAGGAAAAATACAATCACTTTTCCACTTTTGTGGAAAACTATGTTGATATCCTCTGAATTAATTCTTGATAAATATCTAAAATGTTAATATCTAATTCGTAAACTATAATTTTTCCAAAAGATTATCACACTCATTCCAGTTTTAATTAAGATTAATTAATAACTTAGTCACAGCTAAATTACTCGTTTTTAAAGATAGGATAATCGTAATTTTCCACTTTTCAACAACCTCTATTACTACTATTACTAGTTTTATATAAAAGATTAAAATAGAGAGTAAAAGATAAATAATTATTATTAGTAAAATCAAAAACATAAGTTTGTAAAAACTCATTATGAAAATTAAACTCGATCTAAAAAACTTACAAAACTCACTTAAAAGTATCTCAAAAGCTGTTCCGAGCAACCCTCAGTTACCTATCCTCTCCTCTATCTTGTTTGAGTTTAAAAAAAACAAGCTTGTTTTATCAGCAACCGATCTGTATCTAGGAATCAGAACCACAATCGATATTGAAAATAATGAAAAAAAATCAATCGCGGTGCCAGGACAAATGTTTAAAGATGTTATTAGCTCTCTGAGCTCAAAGGATGTTGCTTTAGAGATTAAGGAAAAAGAGATTGTTGTGAGTGCCGGAACTAGCAGGGTTAAGCTACCGATCAACGCTCCCTCAGACTACCCTGATTTTCCAGCCATTAAGGGTGAAGAGATTAACTTATCATCAGAAACTATTCAAGAGATTAACTCTTTAATTAGTTTTGCCTCTAGTAGAGATCAGGTGAGACCGATTCTTACAACTATTATGCTAGATTTCAGCAAGCAGGGTTTGGAGGTGGTAGCAACAGATGGCTTTCGTCTTGCTATTAATAAATACCCTGAGCAAAAACTTGATTTTAATCAAAAAATATTAATGCCGATTAAAGCTTTTGAGGAGATTTGTAGGGTTGTTGATCAGGTAGGTGTGGATGAGGTTAAACTCCAAGTTTCCCAAGAGCTGAAACAAATCAAGGTTGTTATCGGAGAAAACGAGATGTTTATCAGATTGGTTGAGGGTGATTATCCTCCATATGAAAAGATTATTCCAGAGAATTTTAAGCTGGAGTTTGAGGTCTCTGGCGAGGAGATCGAGCAGGAGTTCCAGAAAGCTTCCATTATTGCTCGGGAAGCATCCAACATTGTCAGGGTTGAGTTAAAAAAAGAGAGTCTACTGATTAAGTCAATCACTACCTCATTTGGAGAGTATCTTGGAACAATTCCTGTAATTAAATCAAGTTCGTTTCTCTCGGATATAGAGGTGGCGTTTGACATTAGATATTTAATGGATTTTTTTAACAGTGTTAAGCCAAGCACTATTAAAGTTTGCATTAACGAGAGTTTAAAACCAGTGGCATTTTGCCTGCCTGAGTTAAGTGAGTATATTTACATAGTGATGCCCTTTAGGGTAAATGAGTGATGGTTGAGGTTATTTATATAATCACGGCTACACAACCACTCCAGCATAGGTGTTAAGTTACCATAAACAACTAAAGGGTCTTTTGTTATATGACTTGTTGAGTTATAATCAACAAATTAAACAGGAGATTAACATTGATAACAACTATTAAAGATAAAGAGAAAATTTTTATTTTTTTAAATTTTTACCCTAATGCCAAAACAAACCTATCAACCAAAGTCTCGCAAAAGGGTTAGAAAACATGGTTTTTTAACTCGTCAAGCAACCAAGAAAAAGATTCTATCTGCCAGAAGAGTTAAAAAAAGAACCGAGTTGAGTAAAACCGTGAACAAGAGGTATAAGTAAATTTAATCTTAATGCTATGTTGCCTAAAAAAAATAGGCTAAACTTAAAAGAACAGCAAAATAGAGAGTTATTTAGAAAAAAAATAACCGAGTCTGACTCGATAAAGTATTTTGCAGATATTGCTAATGATAATAGTTTTAAGGTTGCGGTGGTTGTTCCAACCAAGGTTTACAACAAAGCCTTTCTCAGGAATAAATTAAGAAGAAAAATTTATCAGATTATTGAAAAACATTTAATTAAAAATTTATCAATCGAGTTAATACTACTGGTTTATAAACAACTTGAGCTTAGCGAAGAAAAACTAGAACAAGATATTCAAGAAAAACTTAATGTAATACTAAAGCGTTTTAGTTAAATTATCCGTTCTTAATTATGAAGAGAGTTTATTTATTTTTCAGAGAGGTTAAACATCAAGTTTTTACAAGCATTTTTGGTTTTTCCAGCACTTGTTGCCACTCTCCTTCTTGTAGTGTGTACACAAGAAATGAGATTCAAAAAAATGGAGTGATAAAAGGCGGAATCAAAGGCTTGAAAAGAGTAATAAGTTGCGTTGTTTATTAGATATCTTGAAAATATTCTTATTTAGCTTAAATTTTTAACATGATAGAACAATTTTTTACCATTATTTTAACCTCGCTTTATTCTTTTTTTGGAAGTTTAGGGGTGTCAATCATCGTGCTTACAGTTCTGATTAAATCTCTCTTGATCCCCCTCTCTGTTCCCAGTTTAAAAGCCAGAGATCAGATGGAGAAGGTTAAGCCAGAACTAGATAAACTTAAGGAAAAATACAAAAATAAACCCAAAGAGTTAAGAGATGCTCAGACCGAGTTGTACCAGAAATATAACATCAATCCTCTCTCCGGATGTTTACCACAAATAATAATGATCGTGATATTAATTGGTTTATATCGCTCCCTGAATAGTTTTTTAGGCAATGGCGAGATTGATGGCATGGTGATCAACACTCATTTTTTATGGATGGATCTAACCCAGCAAGATAGCACCTACATATTACCAATCGTGGCAGGAGTGTCTCAGTTATTTATGTCGCTAATGATATCACCGGGCGCCGAGGTGCGAGATATGGTGCCAAATAAATCTAAGAAAAAAGAGGTTCAGGAGCAGAATAAAAAAGAAGAAGATATGGCTGATATGGCCAAGAGCATGCAGCAACAGATGATTTTTATTATGCCGATCATGACTGCATTCATTGCTGTCAAGTTTCCTTCTGGTTTAGCTGTCTACTGGGTGGTAGCTAATTTATTTGGTATTGTTCAGCAATATTTTGTTTCTGGCTGGGGAGGTTTGGGTTTATACTATCAAAGGCTGATGTTGAAGATTAAGAACAATCATTAACAAGAATAATCATTAATTAGCGAGTTTTGCTGATTAATGAGATTTATTAATTTTTTTTAAAATACCTTCAGCCTTGTTAGATATTTTTCATCAGAATTTAATTTTTTTAACTCTACAAACACTGATTTTTACATGAACATTAAAGATTTTCTTACTAAAACCTGTTTGTTTTTAAACATTCAAGAAGATGCTGTTGATATTGAAGTTGATGATGACAACGCTCGCCTTCGGATTAACTTAAACGTTCCTAAAGAAAAAGAGTCTGAGTTTTTTAAAAATGATGGCGAGGCAATCTTATCCTTAGAGTATCTACTCAAGCTTGTTTTTAGAAAAGAGATCAAGGAAAAAAGATTAATTTGCGATGTTAACAACTATCGAAAACAAAATGAGGCCATATTAATCAAGGAGGCAACTCAACTTGCAGAAAAAGTGCTAGAGACAGGTGAAGATCAGGTAATGCGAGGTCTAAACTCTTATGAGAGGTATGTGGTTCATTCTGCGCTTAATCAAGATGTAAAGTTTTCGCAAGTCACCACGTTTTCTAGAGACGAGGGTTATGGGCGTTGTTTAATAATCTCTTTACAAAAAAAATAAATATTTTTATTCTCAACTTAATGAACCAAGTAAGTTCCAACCAGATTATTAATATCTTTTGTGATGGTGCCTCAAGGGGTAATCCTGGAATTTCTGGGGCTGGGGTGGTTATAACTGGATTTTTAGATAAAAACCTAAGCATTGAGAAACAGTTGGCGATTTTTCTTGGTGTTAAAACTAACAATGAAGCGGAATATTTAGCTCTTTTGTTAGCGTTGAAGCTAATTCTTCAAATCAAGGAGCAACAGCTTAAAAACAATGATTTAATGGTCTGTGAGATGGTTTTTAACATGGATTCTTTGTTAGTGGTTCAACAGATGAGCGGAAACTGGAAGATTAAGGAAAAAAGAATGCAGGACTTAGCGAATCAGTGTTGGGATGTTTTAAAAAAGATAGCCTGGCCAGCGAAGTTTATGCATATCACAAGAGATTTAAACCAACAAGCTGACTGGCTAGCCAACCAAGCAATGGACCTGGGGTGTAAGGCTAAAGGTTAAAAGCAAAAAAAGCTAAAGACATGGTTGTAGTGGTTGGCTAACGACCATTTTTAATACTGGGTGATAAAGACCTTTGTTCTTTTTATTTTTAATTTTTTTCAATTCTTGAATTTATAATTTTCCGATTTTAGTGTATCCTTAAAACACGGCTACACTATGTCTTTTGTCCAAACCGAAACCCTGCTCGAAGATTTACAAGTTCTTCTCATTGCTCAACCAGGAAGACTAGCTGATTTAGTGGTGGAGTTTTATCAAGATCAACAGATTAAGGTTGAGCTCCTGAGTTTAAACCATAATCAATGCCTTGAGTCTCTTGTAGAAATAGTAAATGATAATCTTCTTGAAAAATATTACAAGATTATAACAATTTTTGATATTTCAAGATTAACCTCAAACAAGGTCAGTCTTTGTCAAAGAATCATTGACATTCTCCAACCAGTCCAAACACCTCAGGTCTATCTAGTTGGAATCTCAAGTAAGATCGATGCCACCTCTCCCCTGTTTAAGGAATGGCAACAACAAACCACACTAGAAGACAGTTTAATCAGCCATCTATACAGCTCTCCTTTTTCAAAAAAGATTATTATTGGACAGGATTTAATTTATCAGGATGATGAATCAAGACCCATTTCCCACCCTCTTAGGTTTTTAACACAAGCAGTTCCCAACGGCTACCTACTCGATCCTCAACAGGAGTTTTATTTTCAAACTGTTGATGATTTTTTTAATGCGGTTGGTAAAGAGTTGATCAAACCTGCTGGCTATAATTTTTTAATACGCGGGGGAAAGCTTACCAGTGATGAGTTATGTTTTGAAATTAAATTGATGTATCAATCTAATTATCAAAAAGAGCTTGAAATATTATTGATAAAAGCGCGGGGCCTTACTAGGCTAGAAAAAAAACCAGACGTGATCGAGGTTACTCTTAAAAAGATTGAGCTAGAAATATTACGCAAGGTTCTCTCCCAAATCTCTTCTCAAAGTTCAGGAGTTGAACCCAGCCTGTTAGATGAGTTATTAACTCAAAACCAGCCAATACTTAAAACAAGCATGGTTTTAAGTAACTCAAGCTGGAGTAAGCCAGAGCTGACCAATGTTGCACAAGCTAAAGATTTAAAAAAAGCTGGGGTTAAAAACAGCGGTGTGTTAAAACAATCCAGTCTTAAATCTAGTCAAAAGCCCTTGGGTCAGACAGAAAAAACAAAACCACACTTGGCTATTAACCGTGTCCCAGGAGCAGAACAACCTCAGATTTTTAAGAAAACCTCTCCCCTGCCTTCCATTGAGGATAAGATCACTCCTAGCCAAATCACGCAAAGTGTCAACAAACTTTTTTCTAAACGCAGAGTTGAGCAAAAGACAGAAAGACGTTCAGTAAAAGCTGTTTTAATGAATCGTATTAAAAAGAAAAGTGGTCGAAAAAAAGCGATCTTTGCTGGCGGGTTTGTGTTGTTGGTGTTGGGTATAGTCTTTGCAACTTTAGTTGCGACGCTGTCAATTAACTTTCGTCAATCTCGGTTAGTTTTAGAGCAGAATATTGATTATTTTTTACAGGATAACAACTTCTTATTCCAGGAAATAGATGCCAACCTTTTAAAGCGAGCCGAGTTCCTTGATAAGTTTTTAGATATTCATTTAATTCAGAAAAGTAGAGACTTGGTTAGGATAAACCATCAACTTGTCGAACTTTCTCAAGAAATCAAGAACTCTCGCGCATTGTCTATTGCAATCTTTGACCATCTGTTTTTAAAAACTTCCAGTAGTATAGAACTTAGTAACAACCAGGATCTGGTTGACAGTGATCATTTAGGTTTGACTCAACCAAGTATCGGTCAATTAACAAAGCTTAAAGAGACAAAAGATCGGTTAATTTTTGAAAAACTGTCTCTGTTTCACGCTGACCTAGATGAACTTCCGGTTAATAATTTTTCAATAGAACTTGATAACAAGTTTGCTCGGACTCTCAGCCAGTTAAAAGAAATGAGATCAAGAAATTTAATGGTGCAACAACTCGATCAGATCTTGCCGAGCTTGATGGGTGTTGATCAGAAGCAGGTTTTTTATCTTTTACTTCAAGACGAGAGCGAGTTAAGACCAACCGGTGGTTTTATTGAGGGTTTGGTCATGCTGGTGATCGAGGATGGGAAGCTGGTTGATTGGCAGGTTTTTAACACCAACCAAATCGACGACAAGGTGTTGGGAAAAATCGCGGCCCCACCAGAGGTGCAATCTTTTTTAGGCGAGACAAGCCTTTATTTCAGAGATGCTAACTGGGATCCTGACTTTAACTTTACATCTCAAAGGTTAAGTTGGTTTATCAAGGAGTCACTTAATCAACCGGTGGATGGCATTATTGGCATAAACTATAGTTTGGTAAAGAACATCTTGGCTTTAATCGGGGATGTTAAGATTGAGGGTCAGGAAGAGGTGATTAACTCCTGGAACCTAAGCAACCGTCTTGAGTTAGCCCTGTCAGAACAACAGAATCAAGTCTCTGACAAAAACTTTTACACGCTTTTACTTGAGGCTATCTTGCATCAACTCCCCAATCTTGAGGATGCTCAAAAAATTGATTTTTTTAACCTGTTTTTTCAATCATTGCGTGATCAGCAAGCCTTACTATATTTGCGCGACACCGAGTTGAGTGGCACGGTGAGTCAGCTGGGCTGGTCTGGCTCGTTAGCTCAGCCAGAATGTCCTAACGGGTTTGGTGAGTCGTGTGTTGTGGATCAAGTTTATCAAGTTGAGGCTAATATTGGAGTGAACAAGATAAATCCATATGTAAACCAAAGCATTGTTCATTCTATCGAGATTGCTCAGGACAAGATTGTGCACCAAAGACATATTAAGTTTGTCAATAAAGCCCGCTCTAATATTTGGCCACTTGGAAAATATAAGTTTTATTTACGGTTTTATGTTAATCCTGAAACTACCCTGGATAGAATAGAGTTAAATGGAGAGAGGATGCCAGAGGATCAAGTTTTAAACTATATTGATCATAATCGAAAGGTGTTTGGCTTAGTTGCTGAGGTGGAGACGGGTAAGGAGCTAGAGATAGGGTTGTATTACTCCAACCCTTTGCAAATTGAGCCAGGGCAGTCGTACTTTTTCTTTGATCAACTACAGCCAGGGTTAAAAAAACGACCAGCAGTGATAAGTTTAAAACATTTACAAACATTGCGAGCAACAAGAATTTCTCCCCAGGCCGAGGTAAACAACAATCAGTTGGTTGTAACAAGCGATATTGGCAGTGGTTTTGTGGTGGTTAAGTTCGAGTAAAAACCCCAAAAGAAAAAAAATAAAGTATCCGACTATTAGATGAGATTATTGATGAGATTATTATTGCGTTGGTTATTAGTGCTGACGTAATCCGTGATTAAATTTTTAGAGATAATCAATATAAAGAGCTGCAATTAAGTTAGCAAATGATAAAATGGCGGATAGATCGTTGAAAAATCACGTGAAAGATTAAACCTCAAACCTTTACAGCATTGAGTTTGTATAGAATTTTATGAAAAAAAATGTGAAATATAATATTTCACAGTGAATATCTTAACACTGTTTTTTACTATTACAGATTTTTATATTATATGGTCGATGAGAAGATTACCAGATTAAGCGTCAAAAAAAAATTCTGTTATAATATTGCTGTTCGTCAGGAGAGATTGAGTTTTCAAACTAAGTTTATGCAACTTTTTCTCCCAGTTTAATTAATTAGCACACATGAATTAAATCAGGACTATGTCATCAGCAACTAAACACAATATTAATGTTAGCACTCGAAAGATTTCTCAGAACTTACATCAACTGAGAACCAGTGGCGTACTTCCGGGCAATGTATTTGAGGCACATAAGCCATCAAAGGCAATTTCTTTAGACTTGGGAGAGTTTAAAAAGCTTTATTCTGAGATTGGTCAATCTGGAGTTGGCTATTTACAGGTTGATAAAACACAACAGCTACCAGCAATGATTGACGAGGTTCAACTCAATCCTGTTACAGATGAACCGATACATGTTTCTTTTCAAGTTGTTGATTTAGCGGAAAAGGTGAGAGCCGAGATCCCTGTTGAGTTAACTGGAAAATTTGAACTACCAGAGGCGGTTTTGGTGACAGTTAAAGATGAGGTTGAGGTTGAGGCATTGCCCACAGATTTACCTGAGAAGTTTGTGATAGATGTTGAACAACTAACCGCGGTTGGTCAGTCAATCACTTTAGCAGATCTAGTATACGATCGTTCCAAGGTTGAGATTATTCTTGGGGATGATGGTCTAGAAGAGGCTGTTGTTTTGGTTCAAGAGGTGGAAGAAGAACCTGAAGAGCCAGAGGAGCCAATCGAGACCGAGATTATTGGTGAGGGTGAAGAGGTTGAGGCAAAAGATGGAGCTGATGGTGAAGAAAAAGAGGTGGATAAAAACGAAAAAGAAGGCGAGGAAGAGAAAAAAAATTAATAAATCTTGAAAAGTTTAAAGAGCAAGGTAAAAAAGATGCCTTGAGCTCCAGTATTTTTTCTTAAAGCGTAAATTTTAATTTTTATTCCAGCCGGTCCAGTTCGGATCAAGCTGTTTGGCTTTGATAAGCATCTCTCTAAACTCTGCCTCATTGTTGAGCGCTAACTTGATCAGCGCGAGATTGACAAACTGATCTCGATGGGGGAGGGGCACTGTTTCTCCTGATGACTCTTGATTAAACCTCGCCAGCTCCAACATAATCGCCTCTTCCTGAAACTCCACAGAGTAGGTGTTAATCTTTTCAAGATTAAAAACAGCGTTTGTGACTGTTAAATAATCCTCGTGGTTAAGCAATGGCTGGGGCGGCTTGGCTGGTTTTGGCCAAAACACTACCAGTAGCAACTGTAAAAACAAAAAAATATATAACGAGGTGAGGATTTTATACTTTGCAACAAGGCTTTTTATCTGACAAACAAAAAAAATTCCCAAAAAATACAAAAGAGAAGCTAGTAGTTTAAGTTTGAAAAAAAATATCTCCATTTATTAAGTTAGATGCGGTAGTGTTTGGCTAAATCTTTTGATCGATCTCTTGCCATCTTGTCTGAATTAACAACTCTTCCTTGATAAACTTTTTTAACAACTCTTCCTTTTTTAACAATTGCCAAATCTGTTCTGTGACAAAAGGCATAAACGGATGGAATAACTTTAAAAATGTTATCAAACCCTTAATCAAGTTTTCTTGCGAAATCTTATCTTGCTTAGCTTGCTCGATTGCTTGATCGCAAAACCAGTGCCAGAATTGATTATAAACTGTTTCTGCAGCCAACCCGATTTGAAGTTGGTTGAGTTGGCGAGTGATCTTGGCCACGGTTTCCTCAAGAGTTTTTAAAAATTCAGAGTCTAATGGTTTTTCTTGATAATCATTCAACCTTGACTCATCAAGATTTAATAAAATATATCTGGTCGCGTTCCACAACTTGTTGGTTAGGTTGCGCATAGCCTTAAAATCTGGATCGCCAATTGATTTGTCTAAACCGGCTGAAGAACGGATGACTAATGCCATTCTAAGCGCGTCTGTACCGTATTTTTCCGTCACTTCTTGTGGGTTAACTACATTGTTCTTACTTTTGCTCATCTTGCTCCCTTTAGAGTCTCTAATCAGCCCGTGAAGATAAATGGTTTTAAACGGGAACTTGTTTGTCATAAACCACCCCATCATCAGCATTCTCATCACCCAAAAGGGGAGAATGTCATAACCAGTCTCCATTACCTGAGTAGGGTAAAAGCGTTCAAAATCACCAGGTTTAGCGTTCTTAAGAGTATTGACTGGCCATTGGCTTGAAGAGAACCAGGTGTCAAAGGTGTCGGTTTCTTGAACCCAGACACCATCTTTTGGTTGGTTTCTACTCACTTGATAGGGAACTGCTAACTCGGCGCGAAGGGTTTGTAGATTTTCAACAACTGCTTTTAGACCGTGTTTTTTTAATGCCTGACTGAGTTTTTCGCTGTGATACTTCTTGTCGTCATCCAGATAGCCAACCACAATCTTGTCTTCATAACCGTTAACTTGATACCAAATCGGCATCTGAATACCCCACACGATTTGACGCGAGATGTTCCAGTCTTTTAAGTTTGTCAGCCAGTGTAAAAGAATCTTGTCATGGCCAGCGCCGTAAATTTTAAGCTCTTTATCTTTAATGGCTTTAATGACAGGCCTGGTTAATGGCTCCACTTTTATAAAAAATTGAGCTAATGGCAGAGGCTCGATCGCACAACCGGTTTTGTAACATAATGCGACCGTGTGTTTATAGTTATTGTCAATTTTTTCAATTAACCCCATCTTTTGCATATCTTTTACAACTGCCTCACGAGCTTGAGCCACCTTCATACCTTGGTATTTGCCAGCTGACGCCATCATCCGTCCTTCAAAATCAATCACTTGTTTAGGGTAGGGGAGCTCTTTTAGATGTCGTTGCCAGATAGCAAAATCATCATGGTCATGAAACGGAGTAACCTTTACCGCGCCCGTGCCAAACTTGGGGTCAACAGTCTCATCTGTAATTACTTTTACTCGGAACTCTCCCAACACTCCTGGCACAGTGATCTCTTTACCCACCCATTGTGTGTAGCGCTTGTCTTGAGGATGAACCGCCACAGCTGTGTCACCAAACTTTGTTTCTGGACGAGTAGTAGCCAGAGTAAACGGTCCGTATTTAATGTAATACAAAGGCGCGACCCTCTCCTCATGAACTATCTCGAGTTCACTATAAGCAGTTCCGGCTGAAGGGCTAAAGTTGACTAATCTTAAGTCTCGATATACCAAGTTTTTACTATGAAGATCCTTAAAAGTTTGAAGCACCATCTCCACAATTGGCTTGTCTAACATAAAACTAAACCGAGTCCAGTCAGCGCTAGCTCCCAACTGTTTCATTTGTTTTACCGCTATATCCGAGTTTTCTTGCACATAGTCCCAAATTTTTTTATACAGAGTCTTGCGATTAAAATTAAACCGAGTTTTGCCTTCTTTTTTAAGTTTTTTTTCAAACACGAACTGCGTTTCAATACCAGCGTGGTCGGTGCCTGGCAGATAAAGCGTGTCGTCACCCAGCATGCGATGATAGCGAACTAGAATGTCCTCAATAGTGACAAACATAGCGTGACCAATATGCAAAGGGTCGTTAGCATTGGGCGGAGGCATGATGATGGTAAAAGGGGATTTACTAGATGGTCGGTTGTTATCAGGATTAAACGCCTCAGCTTTTTCCCAAAGTTGATAAATCTTTGCTTCGTGTTGTTGGTGATTATAGGTTTTTTGCACTAAAAAGGTAAATATTCAAGGTAAATAATTGGAAAACTTGGTGTAAATAGATAGACTTGACGTAAACAAACTATTGGCCAATGTTTTGCCACTGAGTCTGTCCTGGCAACCCAGTGTCGCTAGATGGAATAAAGAACTCGGTAATAACATTGATGCCGGTAAATTGAGCAATTAGGTTAATCATTAAAAATGAGCCTAGAGCAACGCCCAAACCAACAAACGCCCAGGTCATGGTTTTTCTGGCACTTTCCACATTTTGCGTATTGCCACCAGATAAAAGCCATTTCATTGAGCCCACAACCAGCATCACAAATCCAACTAGGCCAATAGCGGTTAAGGCTACAGATAAGATGTTAGCCAGTAGGCAACCAACTCCTTGAACAGTGGCTACGCCATCGATTTGACACAAACCAGGTTCCCATTCTTGAGGGCTAACTTGAGCTTGAATTTTTTGAGGAAGAAAGAGGCTGGTGATCACAAGAAAAAAAAATATTGGCATTGAAGCACTAAGGACTCTTGATTTTTTCATAATGATTTACAGAAAATAATAAATAATTAAGTAGGTAGTTCTTTAAGACTATCTTTTAATAAATCTATTATATAACAGGAATTGTAAAGACTCAGCTAAAAAGATTTTAATTAATAAAAAAACCCTCGTTGCCGAGGGTTTTAATACTTTAATGGTTTTAAAGTGGTTATTATCCAAAGATTCCTTTATATCCCTGCACTCCCAGTAGAGAAAGTACAATCTGGAAGATTGCATAGGAAGCTGCCAAGATTACCAAACCGATAACCGCAGCAGTAATTTTATTTCTGGCATTTTCTGTTTTGCCTTTGTCACCACCTGAGGTTATCCACTCAATACCACCCCAGATAAGATAAGCAAAGACCAGCAAACCAGCAATTAGCATAACGGCACGCAGTATTGTTGACACAAGACCTTCTGCATCTGTAAAAAAGAAGCCTTCTGGAATCTCAACCGTGCCCTCTATACCAAGTTCGTCGGCCATTACTTGAGATGCTAAAGCAAAAGTTGAGGCAACCGACACCCCGACTCCAATAATTGATTTAGAAATTCTGTTCATATTTTCTCCTTAATTTTTTAAAATATTAATTAATTATTAGTCTAATTGATATTTTATCAGGTTTTAAATGAAAAAGTCAAAGATTTGAAAATTTGCACAATACATTAAACATTTTTTAGCATAATATGCATTATAACTTTTGTAAAAATTGAGGTTAAACTTGATCGCAATCTTGATATAAATAGTAAAAAAAATATTTTAATTATGTTTATTTACAAGACTCGCAGGCTCGGGTTATATTGGTGCAACCAAACTCTTCCCCATTACCAATAAAGCCAACACACTCCTGGTTCACAGTACAGCAGGAGTAGGAAGTAATGTTCGGTTTGTGTTTTTTATATGAAAACTTGAGTAACTCAATATTGAGCAAGTTCTGGATCAGCATAAATATAGATATTGCCGAGACAAAAATAACAAAGCCAACAATTGAGTGCATGATTCTATTGCGCGCCTTTTCAAGCTTGCCGGAATCTCCTCCAGCGGCTATCCACTGAATACCGGCGTAAATCAAGTTAACAAGTAGCAACACTCCAGCCACAATGGCTACCACGGTTAGCAGTGAACTAATAATCGAAAAAACAACACCGCTATTATCTCCTGGTTTATTCATGTTTTCTCCGAATGGTAAAACTTTTGAACCTTCTTCCCTAAGATTAATTTCTGGTTGAACGGCTGCGTCTGCGAGTAAGTTTTGGATCATAAAAAAAGAGTTAATTTGTTGCTTGATGAGTTAATTAGTTGGAAAAGTAAGGTGAAGAATATCAAACTCATCTCCAAATAATAATACGCCAATAAAGCCAACAATCACAAAAGAAGCCACGAGCAAAACCAAGCCAATCGTGGCGTTGGTAAATCTAGATTTAGCCTTTTCAACACCTTTGGTATCATCACCACTGGTTAACCACTCATATGAGGCAATAATAAAAAACAAGACCACGACGAAGGCGCCAACACTAATGCCTATTCGCCAGATTCGTACAACATATTCAGCAAAAAGCACACCACTAGTTGCCTTTTCTGGATTTTTACCCCACTCTCCAATAACTGGATTAATAATCTGACCATCGGTGCTGGTTGATTCATCAGCAAAAACAGCTGAAGCAAAAAATTTATTAAAAAAATCCATAAAAGAGTTAAGCATATTATTTTTGTAAATTAAAGATGATAATTTATTTGTTATTAAAAAATTTTTTTAAACTTAGCCTAATCCATCAACTAAGTTTCCTGGATGTATTTTTTCTAAAATCTCTCCAATATTAATAAAGTCGATACCGATCATTGAGCCAATCAGGCCAATGACACCATAAGATGCCACAACAATGACCAAACCAACAACAGCATTCATGATTCTAGTTCTTGCCTTTTCAGCCTTGCCAGTATCATCGCCTGCTGTAATCCAACCAACCGCTCCTAAAAAAAAGTTTAAAATAAAAAACAGACCAGCCAAAGTAGTTAAGATTCCAATTACATTGGAGATACCTGTCGCTAGTATCTTGATTAATCCTGGGTTGGTGTCAGCGCCTTCGGTGTAAGCGTCAGTGGGGGGCTGAAACCCATCATTACCAAACTGTCCTGTAAGTTGTATTAAATTTGTTAAGATTTTTATTGAGGTCATATCGGTTTTGGAGTTGGTTAAAATCGACGATTTAATAAGTGCGTAGTTCTGAAAATTAGGGTTTAATTAATAGTAAAAAGTGCTGGGTTAAGAATAAACCCGGCGTCTCCAAAAATTAAGTAACCAACCACACCCGCAAGAGTATATGACAGAGCTACTACAGCTAGACCAATGATGCTGTTGGTAATTTTTGCAGACACCTTTTCAGTTGCGCCAGAATCTCCTGACGAGTTGATATAAAGCCAACCAGCTGAGATAAGATTAAACATGACCCAGATTCCAGCCGCAACAGTGATTAGCCTAATAATGTTGGAAAGAAAAAGGATGATGCCAACTTGTCCTCCCACTTTTTCAACCTCAGCTTGATATTTATTTACTCCCGGAGGCGGAGCAATCTCACCAAAGATGCTTGTGGTCTCATCATCTGCTAAAAGTGTTTGAGGCATAGCTAAAGAGATTGTCACAAAAATGGTGAAGAAAGTCAAAGTTTTATGCCAGCAACTATTTAAGGAATTTGAAGACTTTTTTTTCATAAACTCAGTATTTTAATTTTTGGTATTAAACTTTATTTAAATGAGTGTCTTTGGTTTCTAGATAGGTATCTTTGGTATCTGGATGGGTATATCTGCCCCAGTAATAAGTTTGATAATTTGGATAACCCAATACGCAGAAAACATCACGACAAAGCCAATGACTGCACCTGTGACCAAGTTCTTTGCCTCCTCTTTACCTTTTTCACTATCTTTAATATAACTCAAGCCCGCCAGGATGATAAGAAAGAGGATAACAATACCTGCTAACAAAAAAAGATTACTCACCACTAAGTTGACGATCGTACCAGGAGTGTCATAAACTTCTGATACTTTTTGATTGTTTCTTAATAAGAGCTGATCGCCTAGCTTCATTGGCTGGTCAGCACCATTGACCAAAGGCAACTGAAGGTGTTTTTGAAAAAAACTTGTCATCTTATTAGTTATAATATCATAAAGAAAAATAAAAGTTAAAACTTAAAATTAAAAACTTGAAAAGTGCATGATGGGTAGTGCAAGTTAAGTTGCGAGCTGACGTTTTTTTAAATTGTTAACTATTTTATTTTTTTCATATGTTCCTCCACAAGATTTATCTTGAGCATTTTCGCTTATTTTCTAACCTACTTCTTGAGTTCAAACAACAAGTAACCGTGTTTAAGGCGCCAAATGCCAAGGGAAAAAGTTCTGTTATTGAAGGTATTCGCTTACTCTCAAACGGCACTAGTTTTCGTGCACACAAACCTGATGAGATGATCCAGTTTGGGCGAGAGTTGGGTAGGGTGAGAGGTAAGGTCTATAGTGATATCTCCTCTATTAACAACAATCTAGAGCTGGCAGGTTTAGATGAGCTAGAGCTGTCAGTTCTCATTACTCGAGGAGAGGTTAATGGACGTCGCACTCTTAAACAGCTTTTCAGTGTTAATGATAATCGTAAACGAAAACGTGACTTTTCAGGAAAGTTATTAACGATCGTGTTTAGACCTGAGGATATGCGCTTGGTTGAAGGCTCACCATCGCGCCGGCGCAATTTTCTAGATGAGATTTTGCAGTTAATCGATAAAAACTATGATTTCTCACTTGATAAATACACCAAAGCCTTACGCCGTCGCAACAAACTTCTCTCGCTGATCAAAGACAATCGGCAGTCGGTTGAGTCTCTGACTTACTGGGACTTAACCTTGATCAAGCATGGTGAACTTTTGCAAAAAAAAAGACGTGATTTAATTAGTTTTATCAACTCTAATGTTGACCCTCCCTTACCCATGCGCTTGGAGTACCAGCCCTCATTGATTAGTGAAAAAAGAATCTGGAATCACCGCCAGGCTGAGATTGCCACCGGTTTTACCTTGATTGGTCCGCATAAAGATGATTTTGAGATTTTACTGGGCGTGTCAACAAAGAAAACCTCTACAAAAAATTACATGCCAATCGAGTCTTATGGCTCTCGTGGCCAAAAAAGAATGGGTGTGATTTGGCTTAAGAAAGCAGAGCTGAGTTACCTGGAAGAAAAAACTGGGCAACTCCCAGTATTGCTGTTAGACGATATTCTTTCTGAGCTAGATAAAGAAAATCGGACAAGAGTTTTTCAGTTAATAGGGGAAGAGCAGGTGATTATTACTACCGCTTCTGAAGATTTGATTAACGAGATTATAAGCAAACTTGAGGAGGTGAAGGTTATAGATTTGGAAAAGGTGTTAAAGACAAAGGTAAATTAAAAATCGTCTATTAAGGGGTAGAAATTATTGTTTTTTTATTTGAGTCCACAAAACTTCTGGTATCGCCTCAACCAAGCTTGAAGCATTAAAAAACGGTCCTGTTTTTTTAAACAAACAATCTCCTGCCAACTTGTTAATATGACTGGCGGTAATCATACTAGGCAAAACCTCGTTGTTGGCATATAACCCGGCCAATAATCCAGCCAAAACATCACCAGTTCCACCTTTAGTCATACCTGCATTTCCTCCCCTAATTAAAAAAACTTTTTCTTGATGGACGATAATGTCAACCTGGCCTTTTAATAAAATTGAGGCATTATTCAGTTCTTGGCTTAGTTTTTGCAAAGAGTTTGTCTTTTTTAACATTGTTTTCTCGGTCTCAGTCTCGGCCTTAGTCTCAATCTCGGTCTCAACAACAACCCCAGCTTTTTCTGCCACAATCATTAACTCTTGATAATGAGGCGTAATAATACAGTTTTCATTTAGTAATTTTATATCCACCATTTGCAAAGCACCTGCATCAACTACCCATTTTTTATCAGGAAACTTGGCTAGCAAGTAATTAACGATCTTCTGAGTATCGCTTTGCCAGGTTTGATCGTTGGGAGGATTGTTGAGATAAAACTGCGCGGACTTATTATCAAAATCAGGATTAATTTTTTGCCTCTCCATGCCAGGACCAATCAGAATACAGTCTGCCTCCAGCGCATAACTTTCCACTTCTTGTCGCGCTACCACAATACCGTTCCAAAAATACTGTTTCGCCTGTTGAATTAACTGATTATTACCCGGCACAGAACAGTAAAAAACCATATCAACAAGTTTAGAAGCAATATCAAGGCTCCAGCGACTGGCTGAGTGAAACAGCTGTGAGCCTCCAATAATCAGCAACTTGCCATTTTGCCCTTTATGCGAGCTTGATAAAGGCAATCTTAATTTTTGGAGAGACTTATTTATTTGAGCTTGCGACAGCGGAGTCAACATAAATTTAAGCCAGAACTATTTTTTAGTTTTACTTTCCTCTTCATAGGTTTTCTCAAGTCTTTTCTCGATTTTTGATAACTGCATTGTCACTAGGACAGCCAGAACAGTTACCACTACTGCGTAAACCAGCAAAGAAATAATACCTCCACCTTCGCCTAAAATGGGAGTGAGGTAGTGTGCGATCGCGGACTTAATCAGCTCATTCCAGGCAAGGGCAACCACCAAACTAAAGCCACTGGTTGCCAAGACAACCATGTTTTGAATGATTGCTAAAGGTAGTTGCTCGATTTTATCAGGAGTTTTAATTTTTGACATTTTTCTCTCTAATTTTTAACTGTAGCTATTATACAATACTTTGTCAGTGTTCTTTTCTCAGCTCTCAAGATTTTTAATAAAATTTAATCCTGCAAATTTTGCAAAAATAATATACAATACGGTAGTTAATTAAATTAAGTAATTAATTAAAAATTTCATCTTGAAGCAAGATGTTTAAACCTAATTTTGAGATAACCAGCAACCTTTTAACTTATGTGAGCGCGGTTGAGTCAGCTCGAGCTTTAATCGACCACTCTCCGCTAGTTCCTGCCTGGGAGGCAAAGTTTAAAAAAGATGCAATGGCGCGCACCATTCACTTTGGGACAAAGATTGAGGGTAATGATTTAACTCAAGATCAAGCTCAAAGAGTGACTCGATTAGAGTTGGTTGATGATCCTGAGGAAGTGGCTAAAAAAGCTGGCATTATTGCTCGCGAACGCGATGTGCAAGAAGTTCTTAACTACCGCAATGTCATTAACTGGATTGATGCGCAAGACCCTCAACTCTCTAAAGATTTATTCTCTGAAAAAACACTAAGTCATCTTCATGGACTTACCATGAATAATTTACTAATGGAGGATCAGATTGGTCGCTATCGGCGCAAACAAGTGATAGTGAAGGGCGCGGGAGAAAGCGCAAACAAAATAGTGTTTAGACCGCCTGTATCAGTGGAGGTTCCATATTTAATCGAGGATTTTTTTAAATGGTTAAATCATTCTGATTCAAAAAAGATTCACCCGATTTTTCGCGCTGCCATTACACATTATCAGCTTGTTTATGTTCATCCTTTTATTGAAGGCAACGGTCGCACTGCTCGCGCCATGACTACGCTCGTACTTTATGCGTCAGGCTATGATTTTAAACGGTTTTTTTCAATTGAGGAGTATTTTGACGAAGATGTTGAGAGTTATTACAGCGCCCTGCAGTCAGTTCAGCAAACTGAAAAATCAGATATGACTTATTGGCTGGAATATTTTTGTTATGGACTGGCAATCGAGGTTGATAAGGTTAAAGAAAAAGTGCTAAAGCTTTCTAAGGATTTAAAGATGAAAAAGGAGTTGGGACGTCAGGTGGCTTTATCAGAAAGACAGATTGTAATTTTAGAGTTGTTGCAAGAGCAGGGAGAGATTAGCTCGATTGATGCTCAAGATTTGCTACCCAATGTCTCGGTTGATACAATTCTTCGAGATCTGAAAGACTTGATTGAAAAAGGAGTGATCAAGAAGCATGGTGTGACCAAGGGAGTGACATACAGTTTAATGGACAGATAAAGATCAAAAGTCAAAACAAAATAATAATGTAAAGCTTACCTGGTTTTCCCTGTTAATGCGGACTTTTGAGATCTGGTTTTTTATATTTTAACTTTTTAATTAATCATGCAATTTTCCAGTTTTGCTCATTATTTAGATCAACTAGAACAACTCAACTCACGACTCGAGATGACATCACTTTTAGCTGAGTTGTTTAAAAAACTTGAAACAGAAGAAACTCCTCAGGCGTGCTACTTAATGTTGGGTGGTTTGGTTCCAAGCTACCAATCGTTAGAGTTTGGTATGAGTGAGAAACTCACCATGCGAGCCTTAGCCAAACTGTTAAACTGTTTAAATCAAGATGAGCCTTTGTCTTCACCAGGATTATTTAATGAATCAGACGACAGCCTCTACCTAAAAAAAATTCAGCAAAAGAACAAGGAACTGGGTGATTTGGGTTTAGTGATTGAGGAACTGGTAAAGGATTTAAACTTAAACCCAGAACAACTAACTATCCTGGAGGTGCATCAGGCATTATCAAGGATCGCTCAAGAGGAAGGTGAGGGCTCTCAAGAGAGAAAGATTGTTCAAACGCAACAGCTGTTACAAAAACTTGATCTAACCTCAATCAAGTTTGTGACACGAATTATTATTGGCAAGTTGCGACTTGGGTTTTCTACCATGACCATGATTGATGCTCTCTCTTGGGCGCGTTTGAACAGTAAGACTGACAGTAAAAAGATTGAGGCTACTTATCAAAAAAAAGCTGATATTGGCCAGTTGGCTCAGGGTTATCTGCAAACTCAAACCGATCAAGAGGTGCAACAGTTTTTTAACAACTACCAGGTGCAACTAGGTATTCCGGTTTTACCTGCATTGTGTCAGCGACTTAACACTGCTCAGGAAATTATTGAGAAGATGGGCAGAGTGATGATGGAGCCTAAGTATGATGGCTTGCGTACGCAAATTCATGTTGATAAAAATAATCAAAAAAATTCTTATCAAGTTTTTACGCGCAACCTAGACAATGTCACCCATATGTTTCCTGAGCTTGAGAAATCTTTGTTGCAAATTAAAGCAAACAACTGCATTTTAGATGCTGAAGCGATTGCTTATGATCCAAAAACTAAAGAGTTACTACCTTTTCAAGAAACCATTACTCGTAAACGAAAATATGGCATTAGTAGACAATCTAAAAAAGTACCGATCAAGTTTTTTGTGTTTGACATCTTGTTTTTAGACGGCAAATCCTTGATTAATGAAAAGTTAGCCAAGCGCAAGCAAGTACTAGCTCAGACCGTGCGGTCCAATGATGTGATCGAGTTAACCGAGTTTAAGATTACCACTGATCCAGCAGAGGTGCAGAGTTATCACGCTCGTCAGTTACAACTAGGTTTAGAAGGGGCATTAATAAAAAAGGTTGACTCGGTTTACCGCTCTGGTCGCAAAGGTTGGCGCTGGGTAAAGATCAAAGAAGCAGAGGGCACACGGGGTAAACTTAACGACACTCTAGACTGTGTGGTCATGGGGTATTACCGAGGCAAGGGTAAAAGAACCCAGTTTGGTATTGGAGCATTTTTGGTCGGTGTGTTAAACAAAGAGAAAAAGGTTAAAACTATTGCTAAAATCGGCACCGGCTTAACCGACAAGGAGTTTAAACATATTAAACAGCTGGCGGACGATAACTTTGCGAAGGTCATGCCTCAGCAGTATGACGTTCCTAAGGAGTTAAAACCTGATGTCTGGGTGGCTCCAGCAATCGTGGTAGAGATTGCGGCTGACGAGCTAACAGCTTCTCCCTTACATACAGCAGGTAAAGCCTTGCGTTTTCCTAGATTGGTGAAGTTTAGACAAGACAAAGATTGGGAACAGGCAACCGGGTTGGATGAGTTGGCAGGGATTGCAGAGGCAAAGTAGACTTAATCTTCATCAATCAACGACCATATTTTTTTTGCTTTTTTTAACTGTCTAGCTGGAGCTTGCTTGAGAAAAAAGTCAGCTTTTTTAATAAAATGAGCAAACTTATTTGGTTGATGTTTTTCGTAAAAATCTCCTCCTAACATGGGATATTTGTTAAAGTTCTCCATATCACCTTTTATTAGCAAATAGAGACGACTTTCTAAAAAAGTTCTTGATATCTTAAGAGTGCCTTCTTTTTCTAAGCGTCTCATGTTGTAAGTATATCTGGGCTCTCTCAGGCATTTAAAAACAAATCCGGCCTCCTCTAAATCTTTAACAAACTCACCATCTTCAATGTACTTAATCTTTTCATTAAAAGACACAGTCTGAAAGATGACTTTCTTAGCGCCGATTAAGGCGCCCAAAGCAGTGTTGTTTAAAGTGCTTAAACCAAAGTTTATTATTTGGGCGGTTGGTTTATGCCGAGTGGGGTAGCTACTCACATCAAGCCAACAAGTAAAACCATCCATTTTAGGATTTTTCTCAACTTGATGTTTAAGTTCTAGTAAAAAATCATTAGGCAAGATATTGTCAGCATCCATAAAAATAATCCAGTCAGCTTTTGCTTGTTTTGCGCCTAAATTACGTTGAAAACTGACATTCTTTTTTTTGGAGATGTATGTTTTAAGGCTGAGATGTTTTGAATAATCTTTTGCGATTTCTCTGGTTTTATCCTGAGATTGAGCGTCAACATGAATAATCTCAAAATCTGAAAAGGTTTGAGCTTTTAAACAACCAAGAAGTTGTGGAAGATACTTTTCCTCATTAAGGGTGGGGATAACAATCGAGAAGATGGGCTTGTGGTTGGCATAACTTTGACACGGTATGAGGTTCATATTTTGCAGTATAACAGATAAAAATAGAGGCTCGCAAACATTCCAAGAGTTGATAGAATAAAAATATCTATTTTCGCTTACTTGATTGGTTTTTTCATATTGTTTATGAAAAAGATAATTATCGGCTTGGGTAATCCAGGTAAAGAATATCAGCAAACTCGCCACAACGCTGGGTTTATGTTTTTGGATTATCTACAAACTCGGTTGTCTTTACCAGCCTTTTCTTTGAATAAAAAAATTCAAGCAAAAGTGTCTGTGATGACAAACCTCTTACTGGTTAAACCTCAAACATTTATGAACTTATCAGGTGAAGCAGTGAAAAAAACCTTGATGTACTTTTGCGACAACTTTACCCAGGCAACTCAGCAGTCAGAATTATTTAACAATCTTTTTATAGTCCACGATGATCTGGATTTAGAGGTTGGTCAATACAAAATTCAGCAAGGTGTTGGTCCCAAACAACACAATGGTTTGTTGTCGATTTATCAAGTTTTGGGAACTCAAGGTTTTTGGCATGTTAGGATTGGTGTTGATGATAGAGACGGATCAAGAGTTTTGCCCTCTGAAAAATATGTTTTGCAAAAGTTAACCAAGACTCAACTCAGCGCTATAAAAGAAGTATTTGAGAAGATCACAACAGAAATTAAAGATTGAAAGATGATCGCCTTGATTGAGTGGCGAGTTTTTTTAATAGTATTGACCACTCAGCGCATATTTTTTATTTTTTAATCTGGAATTTATATGTCTATTTTTATCAACCTTTACCACCGTCTTAAATTTAACGTAACCCGTCGCCGTCGCAACAGGCGTTGGCTAGCCTTTGGTTTATTTTTTCGTAACACCGCCGAGAGTTTGAGTAATTTTTATAAACCAGTTTTTTTATATCAAGTGGGTCAATCTTTACCCATCCTCGAAACCGGCTTTAGCGATATTCAAAAGGGCATGATCATGATCAGTTTTTATTACCTAACTCAAAGACTGGTGAGCGGGATCGTGAATTTTTTTCAGGCCTCGGTGACTTTAAAAATTGGTCATGGTCGATCAATGCTCATCGGCAATTTATTCAAAGCCTTGTGGTTGTTGTGTTTAACCTATGTGCAAAAAACACCATGGCTTATTGTGCCCTCAGCGATCTTGGCAGGCATTGAGATGGGCTTTTACTGGCAGTCTCACAACACCCTAGTATGTCGCCTCTCTTTAGAAAAAGAGATGGGAAAAAGTTTAGCTGGTTTTAAATTTTTAAGCAACTTTGTCACCATGCTATCTCCCTTTGTTGGCGCGATGATCGTTAATTATTTTGGATTTAACTACTTGTTTTATGCCAGTATTTTGCTAGTTTTGGTGGCCGTTGGTGGCATAATCCAACTGGAATTGGTAGATGAAAAAGATGAGGTTAACTTAAAAGAATATCTTGGTTGGATGCGCGAAAAACCTTTTTTTCGACTTGCATTATCACAGATGGGTCACTATTTTTATGACATCAGCATTATATTGTGGCCACTTTTTGTATTTTTAATCATGACCGACATCGTTAAGGTGGGCTATATTTATACCATCTCTCTCTTTTTTGCAATGCTGATCAGTCTTTTTACTGGTCATGTGCTTGATAAAAAGAAAAAGATTAAACTCCCTTTTATTATTTCTGGAGGCATACTATCCACCATGACCATGTTGAGGATGTTGGTGGGCAGTCCTTGGGATATCGTGATTGTTGACTCGAGTAATCGTATGCTCGGCAATTTTTACTGGTTGGTGCATGAAAAGATTATCTTTAGTCGAGGCAGAGGGAGCCAGGACTTTTCGTATTTTGTGTACCAACAGGTGAATCGATCTTTGGCCGCGATTGTTTTTTGGACATTATCCTTGATCTTTTTTTTAGTACTGCGATTAAACTGGACAGGCTTGTTTGGTTTGGGGGCCTTGGGGGTATTGATGAGTATGTTGGTTAGAGAAAAAAAAGAGTAGTAAAAAGAGTAGTAAAGAGTAGTAAAGCCTCAAGACCTTAAAACTATTTGTTGAGAAGATTTAAAACTATATGCCTTGTAAAAAGAAAAAAACGAAAAAAGGTTTTCAAAGCGCTCAGTCCTTGTTTGTTCAATATGAGCCTAAAGAAGATCAGAAATACATCACCCGTGAGTTTCAAGATTTTGGCTATCGCTTGGCGCAAGAGCTAGACGACTTGGAACATAAGAGCCTTTATATAAAAATGGCAAAGGAGGAAAAGCGTGAGTTGTTGGAGAGGGCTTTATCATTTGTGTCTGATGCTCAGGCAAAAAATAAGGGAGCGCTTTTTATGTGGAAAATACAACAAATTAAAAAGTTAAACAAAACTCAAAAGATATAATTAAATCCAAGTCTTGCGAGGGTTAATAATTATTTTTGGATGGATTAAAATTATCATTTTTTATACTTAACAGCAATAATTTGTTACCTGTTAGAATTAAGTAAAACTTTTGCAAAGTTATTAGGCAATTTTATCAAGAAGTATGCACCTTTAATCTTTTAAGCCTTACTTAAATCTTTTACACCTCACTTTATTCTATGCCTAAACCCACACTTGTTTTTATTATTGCT
The DNA here is from genome assembly GCA_964502565.1 of uncultured Pseudomonadales bacterium. Classification (GTDB taxonomy): domain Bacteria; phylum Patescibacteriota; class Microgenomatia; order UBA1400; family PJMF01; genus CAYVBW01. Next base: position 32,708 of record CAZCXA010000002.1, on the reverse strand, counting down.
TTAACCATTATTGCAGGTTTACTAGGGTATAACTATATTGCTACACCTTTTTATCACACTCAGGAAACTGAAACCCAACACGGAGATAATTCTTCGCTTGATTTAGAAAGCCTGATAGATCCTCGGAAAAGGACCCTAAACCAACTTTCGGCAGAACAAAAGATTGCTCAAATAATGAGTTTTCCTCACAAGGTTGGCTCACTTGTGGAGTATTCTGCCCAAACAACCCAAACAACCCCAGTGATCCAAACAACCCAAACAACCCAAACAACCCAAGCAACCCAAGCGACACCAGAAGTAGTGAGTGGCTTGGTCCAAGATTCCACTTTGTCTGACCCCACCTTGTCCGACTCCACCTCAGCACCAGACTCACTCTCATCACCAAACTTAACCCCATCTCCAGATTCAACCCCATCTGCTTCAGCCCATCTTAATCCATTCTTACAACTTCAAGATTTTCAACCTGGAATAATTACTTTTTTTGGTTCAAAAATCAGTTGGGATCTGGCGGTTCAAGAAATCAAGGAGATTAAGCAGTTGTTCATCGACCGCCCGATTCAACCCTTGCTGGCTATTGATCACGAAGGCGGTTCTGTTCAACGGTTCTCCGGAGATGGTTTTACTGTTTTGCCACCCTGGAGACAACTATGTCAGGAAACTCAAATGTCGCGTCAGGAAAAATTATTAGAGTCAGCACACGAACTCCTAGAGTTGGGTATCAATATTGTTTTTGCGCCAGTGGTGGACCTGAACAGCTCGGTTTTAAGCAACCGTTCTTGCGCAGATGAGCGCAACCTTATCTCTGCCTCTCGTAATTATATTGAGATTTTTGGCTCGAGAAATATTATGTCGGTGATCAAACATTATCCTGGTTTGGGTTCATCAACTCGTGATCTGCACAAACTTCCTGATGAAATTACACTTAATAATCAAGAGTTAGAGATTTTTAACAACTTACTTTCACACTATCCCACGATCGGGTTGATGACCTCTCATGCGCAAGTGGTTGATCGTTTTAACGGTCTGCCATGTTCATTAAGTCAGGATTGTATAGATGAAATAGCTAAGAAAAACATTACTACTGTTATTTTTTCTGACGCTTTAGAGATGGGTGCTTTACAGAATTTTTATGCAGAAGAACGAGCCGACGACGAGGCTATCTTGGAAAGCACTCAATCAGCGGTTGTTTCAGAAAATTTTCTTGAAACCTCGAAAGAGTTAGATGATTTATCTCGAGTTTCATATTTGGCCCTTATGGCTGGTAATCATGTCTTGGTTTACGGTGAAGGCGTAGAGTATGAGCAACTCAAGGAAGTTAAGCTTCAACTAGCAAAGTTATATGAGCAGGATGAGGTCTTTGCCCAAAAGGTTGACCAGGCTGTGTTGAAAGTGTTAGGTTTGAAAAAAATCGAATAAACTCAAATGTCTAACCTCAAATCTCAATATCCAGAAATTTTTCCGACAATTCTTCAACATCTTAAGCTGAAGCTAGCTCTTTTTGCGGTTTACCTCTTGCCCTTATTTTTTTTCATTAAACCCTGGACTCAATATTTATTTTTTATTCTTGGAGGCTTGTTAGGAATCGGTTTACTGGTCGCTGATGAGCTTTTTTTAAACCGGTTTTACAACGAGACCGATGAGCTGGAACTAGAGAGTAGTCAAGAACCCTTAACCTCCCAGTCGAGCAACCCCACCTTTCTCGCTACTCGCTCGACATTATTTTTAATAACCCTGTTGCCTTTAGCATTTTTTGTTGTTACCTCAACAGGCAGTTGGCTTGGTATCGGCTTGATTATGGGTTTATTGTTTGGCTTGTTACACGAGATGTGGCAGTTGCGAGGCAACCCCCGGCATTTTAATCAGCGATTTTGGGGACAGGTAAAAACTGAGTTACAAGAAGAGAAGATTAACCTAGTATTAATCTTTAGCATCTGTTATTTTTTATTTTTAAATTTATTTTTTTTAAGATAATTTATTTAAGCACTGTGGCTTAAAATTTTCATGTTAAAAACTATCTTGACCGTTTTAAGCATTGTTGTTTTAGGAGCTGGAGTGTTTTGGGTTGTTAATTTACCAAAATCAGAGCCAGACAGTATTGTTTCTCAACTGTCAGCCTTGCCTGATCACTCATTAACTTTTTTAGAACTGGGCGGGACAGTTTTTCAAGTTGAGGTAGTAAATACCTCCGCAAGCATTGTGAAGGGATTGAGCGAGCGTGATAAAATCGGTAGCGATGGCATGTTGTTTGTCTTTAAACATCCAGATATTCATAAGTTTTGGATGTTAGATATGCAGTTTGAGTTAGATATTATCTGGATTGCTGATGAAAAGGTGGTTGGTTTTGAACTAAATACTACCAAGCCTCAGGACGACTCAAAAGAACTGCAGATCTATCAACCAGGCCAGGTGGTTGATCTGGTACTAGAGGTTAACGCTGGATTTGTAGATCAGCATCAAATAAAAATTGGGGACGAGTTGTTGTTATTACAGCCTTGACTTTTTCACCCTGATGATAACTTTTGCCACTCAGTAAAAATCTCAGCATCAACTTTTGAATTTTAACTTTTAACCTTTTGTATAGTATGATTAGAGAGTATGTCTCAACACCGCCTTGCCCAAGAATTTCAGCAAAAGATTAAAGAGTTTTTAATCACGCCCTCAGCCATAGGTGTTCACCATGACGTAGAGCAACAACCTGAGCCAACTTCTCAAGTCTCCGCTGATCAACTAAACCCAACTGCGCCATCTGAAATTACTACAACCGATAAGTTAAAGTTACTAGAGGAGGTTATGGATGAGGTTGAGAGCGCTCAAAAAGAGCCGGTTTTAAGGGAAAACCTTGATAAAAATATTGATAAAAATGCTCAAGCAGTGTCAGTTGACCAAACTCAAGATTTAACCAATCAATCTGGTTTGAACGGCTCTGCGCAATCAACTCAGTCTGCACCGATGCCGGCCTCACGCAAAGAAACGGTTGAGGGAAGAGGGCTTAACTTGACAGAACAAGCCCCGAGTATTCAGTTTGTGGAAGAAGAAAAAAGTCCTGAGCTGTCTCCTGAAGTAGAAAGTTTTATTCAACAAGTGCAAAAAGAAGAGACCGCGCCAAAGGAGATTGTTATTGCAGATGCTCAGGACAGCATGGCATCAGACGATCAATACGTGTCAGAAAGAGTAGTAGTCTTACCTATTACTCCAGAAATTCAAAAGAAAGGAAAAAGAAAAAGTGTCAAGTTTAGTATTCGTTGGTTGGTAGAATGGAGTCAAAAGATTATCAAGATGTTTCAAGGCAAGGTAGTATATCGAGAGGAGCAGGTATAAAAATATTTAGGATAATATTTAGCATTAAGTGTTTACCCAGATTTAAAAAAGAGTGCGAGGTTAACTGATCATGTTTTAAAAACTTGTTTTACTATAGATTGAACAAAACATTATGTATTTAACAAAATACTTTACCAAATATTATCTGGAAAATACGTTGCTAAACACTTAATATTATCTTTGAGTTTTAATCTATGCAGATCACCACCGAAGCTTCTAACCAACTCATCTCACAACTCACCGTGATTTTATTTAGTTTAATCTTGGGTGTGGTTTTGTTGGCTATTTTAGTAGCCTTCACCTACATGATTTTACAGTGGCTTAAAAATCGTAAACGTCAAGATTATGCTCTCAGTTTTGTCACTTTATTAGTAAAACTGCCCAAAGATAATGAGATTAAAATCGATGCAGCCGAGCAGATGTTTGCTGGGCTTTACTCACTTAATAAAAGTGGTTTTTCTTTAACTAGATCGCAGGATATTGTGGCGTTCGAGATCGTGGCTTTAAAAGAAGAGATTGCTTTTTATGTGAGTTGTTCGCGCAAGATTCAAGATCATGTTGAGAAGCAGATTAACGGCGCTTATCCCCAGGCATATATTAAAGAAGTTGATGAGGTTAATATTTTTAATGAAGACGGTCGAGTCGCCTTTGCAAGTTTAAAAAAAGATAGTGCGGATTATCATCCAGCAGAGATTTACAAAGATTTGCCCACTGATGGTATGTCTTTAATCACCACTGCCATGTCCAAAATGCGAGAAACAGAAGGCGGGGTTTTGCAGATTTTAATTCAACCAGTGCCAGGTAAGTGGCAAAAAAAAGGCCGTTCTTATATTACTGAAAAAAAGAAAAAAGAGGCTGATCCAGAGAAAGCAAGTTATGACCATGATCCTAAGGAAATGGAGGCTATTAGTGATCAGGTGTCGCATCCAGGCTTTCGTACCTCTATCAGGATAGTGGTATCTGCTTCTACAAATGACGAGGCAGAAACTCACTTAGGAAATATAACCGGTGCTTTTGCTCAGTTTACCTCCGCCTACAACAAGTTTAAAAAAACCAAGGTTTTGATCAAGCATCTGTTTGTGATTGATTTTATCTATCGATATATGCCTTTGTTTAAGTTCAAAACAAGCATCTTAAGCACGGCAGAGTTGGCAACCGTTTTTCATTTTCCCAACAAAACCGTTGAGACCCACCACATTAAGTGGCTGACCGCTAAAAATGCCCCAGCGCCTCAAGAAATTCCTGACGAGGGTTTATTTATTGGTGAGTCTTATTATCGAGGCGAGCGACGCAAGGTGTATATGAAGTTAAATGATCGCCGACGCCACATGTATATTGTTGGTAAAACCGGTACTGGAAAATCAGAGTTTTTAAAGCAGATGATCTTGCAGGATATTGAAGAAGGTAAGGGTGTGGCCGCGATCGATCCTCACGGTGATTTTGTTGAAGATATTTTAGAGCTGATGCCTCCTGAGAGAGCCGAGGATGTGATCTATTTTAATCCTTCTGATAGAGAACGTCCCATGGGCTTAAATATTATGGAGGCTTATTCAGAACAGGAGCAACATTTTGTGGTGAGCTCGATTATTAACTTGATGTATAAGTTATATGATCCGCATCGGACCGGTATTATTGGTCCGCGTTTTGAGCACGCGATTCGTAATGCCATGTTATCGGTGATGAGTCGAGAAAACTCCACCTTTATTGAGGTGGTACGTATTATAACTGATGAAAACTTTGTTGTAGAAACCTTGCCTTATATTAAAGACCCGGTGGTAAAGCGTTACTGGACCGACCAAATCGCTCAAACCAGTGATTTCCATAAGTCTGAGGTATTGGATTACATTGTGTCCAAGTTTGGTCGATTTGTGACCAACAAAACCATGCGAAATATTATTGGTCAGCCCAAAAGCGCGTTTAATTTTAGAAAAGCAATGGATGAAAAAAAGATCTTGCTGTGTAATTTATCCAAAGGTGTGTTGGGCGAGGAAGATGCTAAGTTTTTGGGTTTGATCTTGGTGCCTAAAATCTTGACTGCTGCCATGAGTAGAGCTGATATGCCCATGGAAAAACGCGAAGATTTTTTCTTATATGTTGATGAGTTTCAAAACTATGCCACAGAAGATTTTGCTGTGATTTTATCAGAGGCTCGCAAGTACAAGCTTAACTTAATTGTAGCTAATCAATATATTGGTCAGATTGATGAAGATGTAAAAAATGCTGTCTTTGGCAACGTGGGCACCATGGTTTCGTTTCGAATTGGTGTCACCGATGCCAACTTTTTGCAACATGAGTTCACGCCTGTTTTTACCGAGACCGACCTCACCAATGTTGAAAAATACCATGTGTACATGAAGACCATTGTAGACAATGAGCCAATGACTCCCTTTAGCGTGTCTTTGGAAAAAGATATTGCAAAGATCGAGGCGCAGATGAATCCGAAGTTGGCTGAGATGATTAGAGAGCTGTCTCGGTTAAAGTATGGTAAGGATAAAGAGGTGATCGAGGCAGAGATGGCAGTGAGAGCAAGGTTGTAGCAAATAAGTTAAGATTAAAGATCAACTCATTTTTTCAGTGAGAACTTTTTTAGTTATAGACACTCTGTGTCATTTCTCTATAATATATGAATATGGATTCATGCGACTTTTGTACTTATCCTAAAAACGAGTGCGCCTGCAACAAAATGAACGAGTTGTCTTCATTGTTTAAGATAGTTGCGGAAAAAAATCGACTCAAGTTAATGTGTTTACTACGTCAACAGGAGCTTTGTGTAAGCGCGCTCCAACCAATCGTTAAACTTGAGCAGAGTTTAATCTCGCATCATTTAGCTGATTTAAGAGAGGCTAATCTAGTGGTTGATAAAAAACATGGTCAAAGGGTTTATTATAGACTCACCAAGTTCGGAGATCAGTTAATGAAGTTATTTTTTGAGATAGATCTCACAACCTAGTTGTAAACTCGGTATAAAAAAACAAAAAACAAGGCTTGAAAATATATGAACGGCTGTTCATAATATCAAACATTATGCAAAATAAAAATCTATTTACAGGCGTAGTTATTTTAGTGATTGTTGGCTTGCTCGGAACGATCGTGATAACCAGCAACTCTTTTGGTCAAAAAAACGCGGTTGATCAAGTTAATAATCAATCTAAGTCTATTAGTGCTGAAAATAATGAGTCTGAAATTAATATTTTCTTTTCTGCCAACTGTCAATTCTGTCATGAAGTAGAAAGCTGGATTAAAAAAAACGCGATTGATGAAAAGATTAACATCAAGATCAAGGAAGTTACTTTTAATAAAGAGTATGCCAAAGAACTAGAGCAAGCCGCGATTTCTTGCCGAATTAATTCCAATCAAGTTGGTGTTCCTTTTTTGTTTGTTCATGATGAATGCTACATTGGAAAAATCGAGATTATTGATTATTTACAAAAACGAGTTGAGTTAGTCCAAGAAGAAGATCAGCTTGTTAAAGAAGAGATCAACTTAACACAAGACCAAGAAAAAGAACAAGACCAAGAACAAGACCAAGACCAAGAACAAGAACAAGAACAAGAAAAAGGGTTAAATGAAGAAGTTACTCAATAGATTATCAATCTTATTTTTATTAGTTTTTACCAGCTTGTTTTTACCGGCTCAGGTGAGGGCGGTGTGTCCAGCGTGTACAGTAGCTGTTGGTGCGGGATTAGGCGTCACTCGTTGGCTGGGCATTGATGATACCATTGCTGGATTATGGATTGGTGGCTTGTTTTTATCAAGCGCTATGTGGTTGGCAAACTGGGCCAAATCCAAAAACTGGAACTTATTTAAAAAAGAATGGTTTGCTGGCTGTTTTTTGTATCTGCTCTCAGTTTTAACCCTTTACTTTTTAGGCATTGTTGGTGATCCAGCTAACAAAATTTTTGGCATTGACAAGATTATTTTTGGAATAGTAATAGGAACTTTTCTTTTTGCTGGATCTGTAAAACTTGATCTATATCTGCGGTCGATTAACAATGATCAGGTTTTTATTTATTATCAAAAAGTAATTTTACCTGTGTTGTTTCTGTCGATTGTCAGTCTTATCTTGCATTTTTCTATCAATTAATAGTTTACAAATATGTCAAAATCAAATCAGTCAGAGATTCAGCAGTTTCTTGATAAAGTAAAAAAAATGGAAAAAGGTCATCAGCTTGATCTGTCTTCTGACGAAGATTTATCTATTGGTGTGATGAACCTGATCTCTATCGAGGAGCATTTCTTTTTTACCTACAATAAAACTAAAGATAAAAAATATCTAGACTTATTAAATGAGGTGCGCGAGATGCGCAAAAGCTTGCTTAAACGCATTATTAAAGATTATGAAGGCGAGGTGTGGTGCATTAGCAAACATTTGTTAGCTGCTTCAATGAGAGTGATGGAGGTTGGTACCAAGGCTTTAACCAAAGGCGATAAAAAAGATGCTTCTGAGTTGTTTGAAAAATCTTATCAACTATATAGTTTATTTTGGGGATTAAATTTAGGGGTAGTTAAGGTGAAGGATGTCGCTCATGAGACGAGTGATGAGATTGAGTTGATCTCGGAGGATGATCAACCTAAAGTAAAAAGCAAAGTCAGTATCTTTGAAAAAATGGGCGAGTTTGTGCTCAAAGCAATTGATTGTTGCAAAGAATAAAAAAAGAAAAGGTTAAAGACTCAAGCTTGTTAAAAAAAGAAAACAAACTGGTAAATATTTTTATTCCTCATTTTCCCAATCCTCAACAACTTGCTTGCAGTACAAATAGCGAGCATACTCAATCGTTTTTTCATGAAGTGGTTTCTTAGCTTGATCTTCATCAACCTCAACTTGATCGCCAAGAATTTGTTGGACATGTTCTCCAGTTTCCTTTGCGCGGTCGGTTAAAACCTTTGTTTGTTCTAAATTTTCTTGCTGTAAAAAATTAAACATGTTGTAATCAAGATCTTTAAGAGGTGTGTTAACTAGCCAGCCTTGGGTGCCGGCAAAGTAGATGCCGTAAAGTATGGCTAAAATAACAAGGATGGTGATGATAATCTTGCCAATTAACTTCATTAATAAGACTAGTATAAGTTACAAACTTAAAAGTTTAAAGCGCGGATCTGGTAATGAAAACAGACAGATAATAAAAACAGACCTGTTATCTTGCCTTATTTGTTTTATTCATATCTCAACGCCTCGATCGGTGATAAGCGCGATGCCCTGCTTGCAGGGGCAGCGCCAAAGATTAACCCAACCGCGGTTGATACTCCAAACGCCAACAACACAGATTCTATAGTCACTTTAGCTGGAAATATTGGCTGAACAGCCAAAGACCCAACAAAGGCTAGACCTAAACCAATCACACCGCCTAGGATCGACAAGAAAGCAGCCTCGATTAAAAATTGAATTAAGATTTGGTTAGGAGTTGCTCCCAGGGCTTTACGTAAACCAATCTCTTTAGTTCTCTCTGTAACCGACACCAGCATAATGTTCATAATACCAATTCCTCCGACCAAAAGTGAGATGGCTGCAATCCCTCCCAGAGTAATTGTAATCATGCTTAGTATATCTTGAATAACATTTAATATCTCAGTTTGATCATATGCAGAAAACTCATCATCTTTGTAACGTTTTAGCATGTTTGCTTCAACAGCAGTAATGGCGTCGGCAATTTCTATATCACCCCTACTTTTAACAGTCATATCCATAATGTCATTGGTGTTGTAAATTCTAGACAGAGTTTCAAAGGGAATATAAATAACATTATCAAAAGATGGCCCACCAAAACCACCGCCCTTTTTTTCAGCCACACCGACTACGGTAAAGGTAACAGCACCGATTCTGACTTTTTTACTCAGAGGATCTACTTTACCAAACAACTCATCTGCAACCTCATGACCTAGCACCACCACCCGTTCTCCGTTTTCATCCTCACTGTTGGTAAACCAGCGTCCTTTATTTAAACTTGTAATTAAAACCTGATTGTAGTCAGCATTACTGCCGATAATGCTGGTTTGTTTAGTATTGGTTAAAAAACGAATCGTGTCAGATTGAGCATTATAATAAGCAACCTTTTCAACATATTGGCGTAATCGGCGCAACTCTTTAACATCAGTTTTATCAAAACTGAACGATTTAGCACGCAGTGCCGAGTTTTGAATCGAGCTAAAACCGCCTTCTTCACTAAACAGATTGCCTGGCGTGATATAAATATTGTTTGAGCCCAAATCTTCAAAAGATTGGACAACAAAGGCTTCCAAACCCTTGCCTAAAGAAATTAACATAACAACCGAACTCACACCAATAATTACCCCCAACATTGTCAAGGCGCTTCTAACCTTATTGGTAAAGATGGCTTTAATGGCGATGGCTAAAGTGTTGGTAAAATTCATGCGCGAAAGATATTGGAGTCCTTTAGTTTTTAATCTTTAAATTTATAAGGTGGCTTGTATTCAGCTAATAGTTGGCCATCACGCAAAGTAATAATCCTTTGTGCGGTTTTTGCTAAGTTAAGTTCATGAGTCACCAAAATAATGGTCCTACCATCTTTATGTAACTGTTGTAATAAACCCATAACTTCCTTGTTGGTTTTTGAATCTAGGTTACCGGTCGGCTCATCAGCAAAAATAATACTGGGATCATTAATCAAGGCACGAGCAATGGCCACCCTTTGTTGTTGACCGCCAGAGAGCTCGTTAGGCTTGTTTTTTAGTCGATCTCCCAGTCCAACTTTTTTTAACAAACTCTCAGCTCTTTGATGCCTTTCAGACATCTCAACTCCAGCGTAAACCAAAGGTAAGGCCACATTGTCAAGCGCGCTGGTTCTAGCTAGTAAGTTAAACTGTTGAAAAATAAACCCGATCTCTTGGTTGCGCAAACGAGCTCTTTGTACTTCATTATAACTAGTCACATCCTGACCCTTGAGAAATATCTTACCTTGTGATGGTTCAGCTAACATGCTGGCCACCTGCAAAAAAGTTGACTTGCCTGAGCCTGAAGGGCCGATTACTGCCACAAACTCCCCTTCATTAATAGTAAAGTCAATGCATTCTAAGGCGCGAATGAGTTGCGTACCCAGTTGATAACTTTTGCAAACATTATCAAGTTTAAGCACGGGTTGGGAGTTCGCCATCTTGTTAGCTTTTTTTTTCATTGTAGTTTGGCTGGGCCTGAAATGGGCCAGCACCTCTTAAATTTTTGGAATTAACACTAAATCTGATTCAGATAATCCAGAAATTATCTCAGCATACTCATCTGACTCAAGGCCAATCTCAACTTTTCGTTCTTCAACTAGACCGCTGTCATTGCGCACATCTACAAAAACATCATCATCCCTGAACTTGGTGGCAATCAAGGGAATAGTTAAGACGTTTGATTTGCTTTCCAACTCGATTAAAACCTCACCATTTAAGCCAAGGCGATACTTATTAAGCAAGTTTTTACCGATTTCTTGATTGTAAGAATCAGTATTACCTATGGCGTCCACACCTTCCCCTTCAACAACGAGCGGAAACTCAACATAAAAAATATTACCACCGGTTGTTTGAGTGCTGACATAAGCAATATAACTAACCTGAGTAAATAATGTTTCATTTGGGTAAGCGTCAAGTGCAATCTTGGCCGATTGGTTAACTGAAACTAAGGCTATATCTTCCTCATTGATCTCGGCTCTGAAGATTAAGGACCGAGGATCAACAACCTCGAAAAAATCATTAGCTGTGACTTGGGTGTGAGTGCTATTAACCGGTTGGTAAACCAAGATACCAGCAAAGGGAGCAGACATTGAGGCTTGAGAAACAGCAATGTCTTGAATCTCTACATCCAGAACAGTGTTACTAAGGTTCCATTGTTGTTTGTCAACATAGCGTTGTTCTGAGGTATCAAGAATCTCATCTTTAATATTGTCTTGTAAATCTTCCCAATCCCAGCGCTGTTGCATATATAAATTAAGAGATTTTTCCAGTCTTTTTTGCAAATCACGTTGATCAATATTGGCAATTGTTTGCCATTGTTTTACCCAGTCGCCCTCTTGAGCTCCTAGGTAGGTAATTTTGCCACCGGCAAGAAAACGCAGGCGCGCGCGACGTTTGGCATCTACTTGACCAGAAATATCTAAAGTTTGAGCAATATCGCGATATTGAGGATGTTCAAAGTTTTGATCAGGTTGCTGAGAGTGTTCTTGGCAAACAAAAAAGATTGCAACAACCGCAATCATTAGTGCTAGGAGTATGAATTTATGGCGTTTTTTGATAAAAGATGAGAGCTTGTTTAGCATAGTTGAGAAATAGAAATATAAGCAAAAGTAGCAATTATGGATTAAGGTTTAAAAATAAAAAGGTGCGCGCGTTGTGTTTAGCAACCTCGTCGTTTCAAAAAAGTGTGTTCGTTGTGTCTAGCAAGTGTCTAGCAACCTCGTCGTTTCAAAAAAAGTGAAAGCTCGCGATCGAACTTCGGACATATTTTACTATAGCAACTTCGTAACAATTTTTTTAATTAAGTCAGTACAATTTTTATAATCAATGATATCGTCGGCCACCCCGCCAACTGTAGTTGAGTAGGCCGCATCTATCCTTTTTATATAAATAATTCTTTTATTTTTCGCTTTTGCGTATCCAACTTCCAATCCAATTCCGACTTGTTTATCACTAAGCTCTGCAATTAGAATGTCGCATTCATCAATCTTCCCCAATACTTTAACCATCATTTCTTGATCATTCTTGAATTTTAAATGCTGATCGAAAACGAAAGAATAACCTTCAAAGCCAATTCTGGTTAAAGCTTTTTTAATCTCTAAATCCATATTTTGGAATTGCTCTCTTTTTTTGTATGAATATGAAATGAATACTTTTTTAGGCATAAAAATCATTCAAGGTTTTTATTATTAAATTTCTCACTTCTCCACTCGAAATTTCTGCTATTTGTAAGTCCTCCGGTAAGGAAGCGTCTACTCCCAGTTTTTGCTTAACTATCTCTTTCTCTGAGTCGTAAGAACTATGAGAAAAATTAACTCTTTCCAATACATCTTACTTTTCCATTTTCATTTTTTCCCACAATTCTGTTCCTGGATATGGTTTGAACTGGAACAAACTAATGTCTGTTAAACCTAATTCTTTCAGTTCCATAATAAAATTGTAGGTCTCAATGAGCTGCTCATTGGTTTCATCTGGGAAACCCATTATAAAAAAAGCTTTAACTTGCGAAATCCCAGAATTTTTTAGTTTATATACAGCAATCCTAACCTGATCTTTAGTAATACCTTTTCTAATTTTATCAAGCATCTCTTGATTTCCGCTCTCAACTCCCATAGCCAGCCTCCAACATCCGGAATCATGCAGATTTTTTAAGTCTTGATCTTGGAATTGATTGGCAATAATTGGTGCTCTCGTCATGCCTCTCCAATAAAAATCATCAGCAATTCCCATGTCTTGAATGCCATGATAAAATGCCGTAAGCTGACGCTGATTGGTGATTGCCATGTCGTCTAAAAAATGAACAGCATTCGCTCCATGCGCTACTGCATAGTCGATATCCTTCATTATTTTTTCAACTCCAGGATGAAAGAATGGTCTTTCTCCATATTTTTTTCCTACCAAAACTGGAGTTGAGCAAAACGCACAATCAAATGGACAACCTGCGGTCACATATAGCGATATTTCTCTAATCATTTCCCTTTTTCCATCAAAATTAATTTCTTTTTCAATTAGCGGATTTTCGATATATCTAAATTGATCGATAGTTGGAATATCCCTTAAAGGATAGCATTCACCATAATCAGTTCTAGAAAAATCACTATCGGTGTAGTAGACACCCTTCATTTCCCTTTTTCCATCAAAATTAATTTCTTTTTCAATTAGCGGATTTTCGATATATCTAAATTGATCGATAGTTGGAATATCCCTTAAAGGATAGCATTCACCATAATCAGTTCTAGAAAAATCACTATCGGTGTAGTAGACACCCTTTCCCTGAGGTTTTTTACCCAATAAAGTATCATTCACAATTTTCAAAACGGCATACTCTCCTTTACCCCTTACAGCGATCTGAGCATCTGGAAAGTACTCGTGTAGGGTCTGCTTGGGGTCAAGAGTGGAGTGGACACCACCTATAATTAACGGGATTTTTAATTTTTTACATATTTCGGCTATTATTTGGCTAGGTCCAATGTTTATGGATGTTGGATTTAAACCAACCATTTTAGGGGAGGCATTGAAGAGTACGTTTTCGATATCTTCAGGACTCAAAGGATGTCTACACAGATCTAAAAGGCTAGGCTTTAATCCGTGTTTTTCTAAAACTGCTACTATTCTTAGTTGACCGAAGGAGGGCTCCAATTCTTTTTCCAGACCATCACTTGAAAAAGAAAGCGGACTATTAATTAACATGAGATCGCTTTCTTTTCGATTTGACTCTGGTTTAATATAATTAAATTTTTCTGGCATATTTTTAATGTATTATACAATAAGATTGTTTCTGGCTTATAAATAAAGACATGGGAATCCCTAGAATTGGCATTGCCATAATTGTTTTTAGCAAAGAGAAAAAGATTTTACTTAGAAAAGTGTCTCTATTGCTAAAATTTGCGATTTTCTAGGCTAAAAAACAAAAAAAGTGCGCGCGCTTGGACTCGAACCAAGAACCGCCAAGGTATAAGCTTGGTGCTCTAACCGATTGAGCTACGCGCGCTAATCACACAATAATAACTCAGTCTACAGGATATTATATCAGTAGAAGAAATTAATTTTGGGACGAGGTTTTTATAGTAGTAATAGTAGAAGCAAACCAGTTCCGATTGCACCGATACCAATTCTTAAAAAGTTGATCCAGTTGCTAAATCCTGCCACCGGTTGTTCAACCACTCGTTCCACAGTGGTTTCACCAGCTGGGGTACGGCATTGGTCATCTTCAGGATTGATATCTAACCGACAACGACTGTTGTAGCAAATATGGCTAATATTGCGACAGTCTGCATTGGTAGAACAGGCTTGATTACAGTCAGCTTGAGTATCTACAATTTTTGTAACTGTTTGGGCTGGTTGAGCTGGAGGGGTGGTTGGTGCCAAGACAGTTGTGGTTGTGTGAGACGGTGATGTGGTAGTCGTGGTTGTGGTCGGCTGTTCAGGCGCTGATGTGGTTGTTACGGTCACTTCTGGTGCTGTGGTCGGTTCATCAGTTGGTGTTGTTGTTGCAGTGACTCCTGGTGTAGTTTCTGGCCCATCAGTTGGGGATGGAGTAGAAGTGGGCGTTGGAGTAGAAGTTGGCGTTGGAGTAGAAGTTGGCGTTGGGGTGGTTTCTGGCCCATCAGTTGGGGATGGAGTAGTTTCTGGCCCATCAGTTGGTGTTGGAGTAGAAGTTGGTGTTGGAGTAGAAGTGGGCGTTGGAGTAGAAGTTGGTGTTGGGGTGGTTTCTGGCCCATCAGTTGGCGTTGGGGTGGTTTCTGGCCCATCAGTTGGTGTCTGGAGTGAAAATACTAAAGAACAAACTTGAGCACTCTCGGCTCCAGGTGTTACTGGAGCTGCTGCTGGCTCTGAGACCGGGGCGGTTGGCACTTCTTGTTCAGGTAAAATTTGAGTTATGTAAAACAATCCAGCTCCAGTAAGGAGCATAAAGACGAACGCCACAACCAACATAATTACTGAAGTTTTTTTTGTTTTTGATTCAAGCTTGTCTGGCATGGGTGGTTTGTTTTCGACAGTTGGAACAGTACTAGGAGGTGTTCCACCAGGAGGATTAAATGCGGTTCCAGATCCTTGCAGTTTGTCTACCGGCTCTGGTTGCATCTGCTCACCTTGTTCTTGTCTCGCTTGTCTTTCTTCTAAACTTTGAAAAGCAAAACTTTTTTTAGGCTGAGTTAAATGGGCGGCCTCATGTGTGGTGGCCGGCTTAGGCTGATTAAAACCTGTGGGTGGGTTATAGCCAGTGTTTGCGGTAGATGATGAGCCTGCAACAGGGGTGGAAGATTTTTGGGCAATGTTCATGTCTGGAGTATGAGCCTGACTAAAAATGTTTAAGAATAAATTTTAACTATTTTTTAATTATATACAAATAAAAAAAATAGTAAATCAAGTATTTTGCTAAACTTTAAAACTATTTTCTAGGATAATACAGATAAGCCTGCTTCGTCAAGCTTAATAACTTAATTGATGTATTATGAGTACTTTGACAACACTTCTGCAGGAGTTATTAACTACTATTTTTCTAACACTGTGATTCCAGGTAGTTTTTTACCTGCCAAAAACTCCAGTGCAGCACCACCGGCGCTGGACTCATAGTCAAATCGTCCTTCAAGACCATATTTGTGAATCGCAGTGATGGTATCGCCACCACCAACCAGAGTTTCAGCGCTGGCTTTAGCAATAGCTCGAGCAATCTCTCTAGTGCCGTTTTCAAATGGTTTTTGCTCAAACACGCCCATGGGTCCACTCCAAAAAATAGTGCCGGCCTGAAGGATTAAATGAGTAAACAGTTTTATTGTAAGTGGACCAATGTCTAGATACATTATGGCTTCGTCATCAGGAGTGTCAGCCATACCTGAAGTTAAGTTAATGATCTTGGTTTTTTTGCTCTCGATATTTTTAGCAGCCACCACATCGATTGGAGTTAGAATTTTCGGTAGAGGAATGTAGCCGTCTTGCAAAATGCGCTCGGTTTTGTTTTCCGCTAATACCTGATTCGCCATCTGCATAGGGCTAAGCTCCTTGTCATCAGCCTTCACATCTTCTTCAAGCTTAGACATATGGGTTTCAATGCCCTCTGCCTTTAAAAAATTATTAGCTACGCCACCGCCAACCAGCACAACATCAGCAATTTTATGCAGGTTATAAACAGCCTCAATTTTAGAGGAAAGCTTGGCTCCGCCCACCACCATCACAAACGGATGCTTGGGCTTGGTCATGATGCGAGAGAGGTTTTCAATTTCATGTTGGAGATGGAAGCCAGCATAGGCGGGTAGGAGCTTGGCAACCGCATGGATCGAGGCATGCTCACGATGGCTGGCAGAAAAAGCCTCGTTTACATAAACATCTGCCAAGCGCGCCAGTTGTTTGGCAAAACTTGTATCATTTTTTTTTTCGCCTGGATAAAACCGAAGGTTTTCTAACAGCAAGATTTCACCTGGCTGAAGGTTGGCCACGGCTTGCTCAGCTACCTGACCCACGGTCTCTCCAAGAAACTTGATGTTAAGTGAGTGTTGTTGTTTAAAATAGCGAGTAATCGGCTCTAGACTTAATTCTGGATCGGGTTCGCCTTTTGGTCTACCTAGGTGCGACATCAAGACAATTTTAGCTTTATTTTTTTGTAAAAATTCAAGTAAAGGCAGAGATTCCTCGATTCGTTTACCTTCGACCACTTCCAGTCTGTTGTTTTTTTTCTTGAGAGGCACGTTAAAGTCAGTGCGGACCAAAACTGCTTTGTTAGCAATGACAGAGGGAGTGAGGGTTTTCATGTTAGGTTAAAAGCTCAAATATAAAAGTATGAGCCTGAGTGAAAAAATTTAATAATGATTATTAAATTAACTATTTTTAAAATTTATATTTAGTTGTTTATAAACGCCAAAACTTAAAGCTAAGCTTGACGATTAAGCCTTTTTAATTAATAGGTAATAGCACAAATAGTATAACAATAAAAAGATATAACTTAAAAGAACAAGTTTCCTGATTAAAAACGCATCAGAAGTTTAACCACTTCAGAAAAAAAATAGATCAACAACTCCTGTTAGTTTTAAAAAAAGATCACTGTTTAATTAGGCTGGACATTGATTTTAAATTGATTTTAAGAAGGTTTAAACTTGTTTACACACCCAAATTAGGCAATGCTTATGGCATGACAAAAACAGTTTAATTAAACACAACTTATAACTTTCGAGTTTTAATTTAAGTTTCAAGTTTATAATTTTAACTTTTACCTTTTTTATGTTATACTTTCCCAACTCTATGAAAGGAGAACTTAAATCTGAGCCCAGACCGCTTAGGTAAGAATTAATAATTATGGCTACTAAATCAATAACTAAAGAAAAAAAACAAGCTCCAGCTAAGGCTAAAACAGCACAAAAGACCACGGCAACAGCTAAAAGTACCAAGACAAAAGAAGAGGCAAAAAAAACAGTTCAAAAAACTGAAAAAAAATCCTTAATAACAGTAAAAAAACCAGCAAGTAAAAAAACTGTTTCTCAAAAAACAACTCAAGCAAAAACTTCAAAAGTAACCCCAAAAGCCTCGTTAAAAAAATCTGTAAGAAAAGAGGTAAAAGAAAAGGTAAAAAAAGAGGCAAAAGAAGCGGATAAATCAACTGAATCTTCTGTTAAGAAAGTCATTGCTAAACCGCAAGCTGTTAAGCGCACCGGTCCTGCTCCTAAAACAATGGCTGAGTTAATGGAGATGACCGGCTATGAGTCTGTTGCTCCGCAAAAAGGAAAAAAAATCGAGGGTGTCATTATTGAAAAAACCAGCAAACTACTCAAGCTTGACATCAATGCAAAAAGTTATGGGGTGGTGTCTGAGCAAGAGTTTGAGTTTGCTCAAGATTACATCGAGGAGTTAGAGGTTGGGGACAAACTTTCTGCCACAGTAATCTCGGTTGAAAACTCACGCGGACAGATCTTGCTCAGCCTAAAGGGTGCGGCCAATGATGCCAAGTGGGAGTATTTTGAGGACGCTTTTACCAATGAAACTACTCTTACTGCCAAAGGTATTGAGGCTAACAAAGGCGGTTTAATTGTAGTGGTAAATGGGGTACGTGGATTTGTGCCTTCTAGTCAATTTAGTCGCCGTTATCTAGATCATATCGAGGACTTAAAAGACAAAAAGTTTGAGGTTAAAGCCATTGAGGTTGACCGCGAACGCAATCGCTTGATCTTTTCAGAGCGACACGTGAGTGAGGAAAAACAACTTGGTCAGCGTCAACAAGCCCTGTCTGTGGTTAAAGAAGGTCATGTTTATGAAGGAGTTATCTCAGGAATTAAGGGTTTTGGTTTGTTTATGACGGTTGAGGTGCCGATCGATGGCAGTGATCTTAAGGGCAAGGTTGAGGACGGACAGCTTAAGGAGGAGTTTCGAGACAAAACAACTCTGCCCAAAGAAGATATTGGTTATGTTGAGGGTTTAATCCATATTTCCGAGATTAGTTGGGAAAAGGTTGATCACCCGCGAAATTATCATCGAGTTGGCGATCGAGTGATCGTGTCAGTGCTCGGGATCGATGAGCAGTCAGGTAAGCTTAACCTCTCTATTAAACGACTCAAAAAGGATCCTTGGCAAAAAGTGAGTGAAGACTATCAACCTGGGACAACCTTTACCGGCAAGGTGTCTCGCATCGAGCCCTTTGGTGTGTTTGTGGATGTTATTCCTGGGGTAGATGGTTTGGTGCATATCAGTAAGTTGGGGTCTGAATACAAGTTTAAGTTAGGTGATCAAGTTACGGTTAATGTGGACACGATTGAGCCAGAAAAACGACGGATGAGTTTAAGTCCAGTGATGACCGAGGTGCCAGTGGAGTATAAATAAAGCTCAAAAGTAAAAATCAAAACCTAGAGGCTAGCATCAGGTTTAAAGTTAAAAATCAGTTTTTTAACCTAATCTTTAGATTTCCCCTTCTTGTCGTGTTATAATACCTATATGGCAAAACAACGTATGATCGTAACCGACGATCAACTTCTTATTGACATGGATCTTTTATTTAATGCAATTCGTGAAGCTGACGGTGACTGGGAAAAGGTTGAAGAAGAAATGAAGCAGTATTTGCAAGCAGTCCAGTCTATGGTTGAGTAAAAAAAATAAAAATTGAGTTACTTAAAAACTCAACCGCGGTCAGTGAAAGTGTTCTATGGCCAAAAACAACACCCCCTCCAGATACGTCATCACTGATTGTGATGAAGGTGCTCAGATTAACAGCGGTATCCGCTTAGGTTTTGTTGGCTCAGGCTATGAATTAAAGGGTTTTAGCGAAGTAGTCAAGATTTTAAGCAAGCTTTTTCCTGGCAAACTGGTTATTGCTGCTACCTCGCAAAGTGACTGGATGAAAGACAGGCTTGGTTTAACTGACTGGGATGAGATTAACGCGATGGCACAACAACACCTACAGGCCTTAGCTGAGAAAGAAAACTTGCTTTATAGCGGGTTACTTAAGTTTGAGGATCCTAAAGAAATCGGCCACGGTATTAAAGGCCACATGGTGCGCCCAAAAAATATGCATTTAGCGAATAAAATCTGTTTTTCTTTAGGTGGAGGCGAGCAAGTCTACAACCTAGGCCAATATGTGTTGTCTGCAGATTGGTTGTGCAAAGCCAATGAAGAGTTGGCAAAAAAAGTGATCAACTCTCAACTAGATTTTTTACAGAGCGTGAGCAAAACTTCATTAAAGTTAGTAGGACAGATGGACGGAGCTCTAGGCAAGGAAACAGCATTAAAAAATAAAAAGATGCTGGCCAAGATCGGGTATGAGGTGGAAGAGGTGAAATAGAGATTTAATGATTAACTACATTTTTTAATGGTGAGGACTGCTACAGAACCCTGAACTTTTTTACGCGGTTTATCTTACGTTAAGTTTTTCTCCACTTGCACTTAGTAAGTTTTTTTTATAAAATACCTAATACTTAACTTAATAGTTAACTTATTGAGTTAAAAACATCAAGTGACAATGCTGTTTTTCAGCATTCCCTCCAAATAAATTTCAGAATTTTTATACATCCGGGCATGTTTTATTGTCTCGGGCCTGTGGCTTAGTTGGCTAAAGCGCTTCGTTTGCAACGAAGAGACCGGGAGTTCGAGTCTCCCCAGGTCCACAGGGTTCTTTTTATTGTCTCTTGTAACACCTTGCTTTTTGGTTAGCAAATCAGAAATGTTTGGAAGTTGCTTGAAAAAAATAAAATGAACCGGTTAAAAGATTACTGAATATAAGGAATGTTTAACATCTTGAACAGTTTTCAACGCGCGTCTGACAGAATCAGACAGCGAGGCTACTGCGAGAGATGAAAACATCCTTTCGCTCTTTAACATGTGAAGAAAACATCGTCAAAATAGTTCAATTTCAAATTCAATATCTTGTTAGACCCTTGGGTCTAACTAAACTTGTGTGAACTAACGTAGAAAGCGAATGCCTAGGCTTGTTTGGCCGATGAAGGACGTATAGCCCGCGAAAGTCGACGGTTAGCTGGCAAAAAGCACATAACCCGTCGGTGTCCGAATGGGGAAACCCCATCTTGTGAGAGCAAGATGACTGTGCCGTTTACGGCACGGGGGTAAGTCGGGGAACTGAAATATCTTAGTACCCGGAGGAAAAAAAATCGTAAGAGATTCCCTTAGTAAGCGATGAGCGAACCGGGAACAGCCCAAACCCCTGTTTACAGGGGGGTTGTAGGACTCTCACATGTGAGAGTGGCGGATAGCAGAACACTATGGAATTAGTGACCAAAGAGCGTGAAAGTCGTGTACGCAAAATCCAAAACAATCTAGAGAGATTCCTGAATAGGATGGGAGACGGCAAACTCCCGTTTTAAGCTGGGGTGACCACACTCCAAGGCTAAATACCAAACAAGACCGATAGTGAACTAGTACCGTGAGGGAAAGGTGAAAAGAAGGGTGGAAAACCCGATGAAAGAGTATCTGAAACTTTCTACTAACAAACAGAGAAAGCCTCGTCCCGCTTTGCGGGATTGCGGGTAATCTCGTGCCTATTGAAGAATGAGCCGGCGAGTGTTGGGTAACTGCTAGGCTAAGAGATTCTCATCTCGTAGCCGTAGTGAAAGCGAGTGTTTTTGTTGTTCTTTGAACAACAGGAACCGTGCCTGAATAGGGCGCAAGTAGTTACTCAACGACCCGAATCCAGGTGAGCTATCCATGATCAGGCTGCACCATATCGAAAGATGTGGGAAAGGCCGCACCGGTGACTGCTGCAAGAGTCTCGGATGAATTGTGGATAGGGGTAATATGCTAATCGAACCTGGAGCTAGCTGGTTCTCCCCGAAATATATTTAGGTATAGGGTCATGTTATAGATTGATGGGGGTAGAGCACTGATCGGGCGTCCGGAAGGAAACTTCCAGCGTCTAGTTAAACTCCGAATACCATCAATTCTGGCATGGCACTCAGCACGCGGAAGCTAAGTTCCGTGAGCAAACAGGGCAACAATCCAGACCCACAGCTAAGGTCTCTAAATAAATGTTTAGTGGTAAAGGAAGTTTAGATCCTAAGACAACTAGGAGGTCGGCTCAGAAGCAGCCATCCTTTAAAGAAAGCGTAACAGCTCACTAGCCGTAGGATTTATGCGCCGAAAATTTAACGAGGCTCAAATGTTTAACCGAAGCTTAGGATTCGTTCTAGTTTACTAGAATGAGTGGTAAGGGAGCGTTCTGTGTGCTTTGAAGGTGGCCCGTAAGGAGCTGCTGGAGTGATCAGAAGTGAGAATGCTGGCATAAGTAGCGTCATTGAAGTGAGAATCTTCAACTCCGAATGTCCAAGGTTTCCGCACCCACGTTCGTCGTGTGCGGGTTAGGCGACCCTAAGGTCAGCCCTGCAAAAGCAGGGGTAGCCGATGGATTACCGGTCAACATTCCGGTTCTAAGCTTGATTCATTATTAACTGGGGAAGGACGATGCGGGATAGCGTTTATCAAGATGTGAAGTCTTGGTCAAATCACTCAGCTAGTTCAAGTAGGCAAATCCGCTTGAACAAACCCCCCGTAAGGGAAGTAAGCGAGGTGTTATAGGATTAGTCAAACTTCGGTGCGACTGATTAAACGTGAGTTCTGCATCCTGGAAAATTTTCGCAGTGAGAATCAAGTTTATTCGTACTTAAAACCGACACTGGTGGACAGGTCGAGTAGACCAAGGAGAGCGAGAGAAGCCAGTTTAAGGAACTCGGCAAGATAGCTGGGCGTAATCTAGAGAGATGCCCTCCCATCCAAAGCGCAAGCAGAGGATGGGCACAGCAAAAGATGTTCCGTCGACTGTTTAACAAAAACATAGGTCTGTGCAAACTCGAAAGAGGAAGTATACGGGCTGATACCTGCCCGGTGCCGGAAGGTCATGGAAGCGGGTTTTAACTTCGGTTAAGGCTTGCGACTTAAGCCCCGGTGAACGGCAGCAGTAACTATAACTGTTCTAAGGTAAGTACTCGTTGCCTTAGTAAAACTTGACTATATGCTGGAAAATCTGAGAATCTTGATCTACGTAATTTATTTAAGATGTTTAGGCTAAAGATGCTTAAGCTGAGGTTTAGTTTAGCAATATAAATTAGATAGCAACATATATTAACAATAATAACTTTGCGTAAAAATGACTCAAGTGCAGACAATCAGCAGGAAAGATCTACTCAAGGAAAGATCTATTTAAGACTCATCAAGGTTTAAATAAAACCTACATGAGTTGGGATATTAACTTGATTAGAAATCCTCAGAGACTATACGTCAAGCTCTTGATTAAGAGAAGAGATAGTCCGATCTCATAGGCGACTATGAGTGTATGTAAATCGATCATACTTTTATAGAAATATAAAATAACAACCGGATTCTAAATTATAGAATTTATGAGCGAAGTACCTTGTCACTTAATTGGTGACGCGCACGAAAGGTTTAACGAGCGGAATACTGTCTTGAACTGGTACTCGGTGAAATTGAAATGGCCGTAAAGATGCGGTCTACTGACGGCAGGACAATAAGACCCCATGGAGCTTTACTATAGCTTGACACTGGTGCTTTATATAAGATTGTCTAGAATAGGTGGGAGAGTTATGCCTTGGGCATAGTTCAACAATGTAATACCACTCGTTTTCTATAGAGCATCTAACCTAAGGCCAATGCAAACTTGGTCAGGAACAATGTCAGGTGGATAGTTTAACTGGGGAGGTTGCTTGCTAAAAGGTAACGCAAGCGCGCAATGGTACCCTTAGTCTGGATGGAAATCAGGCTGTAAGTGCAATAGCATATGGGTGCTTAACTGTGAGGCATACGAGCCAAGCAGATGCGAAAGCAGGTTATAGTGATCCCCGTGCACTTTGTGGAAGGTGCCGGGCTTATCGGATAAAAGCTACCCTGGGGATAACAGAGTTATCACGCCTAAGCGTCCCTAGCGTCGGCGTGGTTTGCTACCTCGATGTCGGCTCAAATGAAGGGCCCCTTTTAGAGAGATCTAAAAGGCTAAATTCGGCTTATAACGGTGAACCCCTACACCAAATCTGGGTTTGAGGGCAATACCGTGGGAAGTCGTCCTATTAATTTAATTAACTGGATTGACCCTGTAACGACTGGAGTCTTTAATCTTGATTAAAGACGAAGATAGAAAGCATTAATTATCAGTTATTTGATGATTAAAATAAGGCTTTTTATAATACGCCGAACTCCAACTTTTAACAAAGTTGGATGATGATATAGTCTACACCGCTAGTAATAGTGGAGTATGTGCATCGCATCCTGGGGCTGTAGAAGGTCCCAAGGGTTTGTCTGTTCGCCAATTAAAGCGGTACGCGAGCTGGGTTCAGACCGTCGTGAGACAGGTCGGCCTCTATCCGCCGTCAGCGTTAGATGATTGAGGAGTTTTGCTCTCAGTACGAGAGGACCAAAGTGAGGGAATCCCTAGTGTTCCTGTTGTCCCTGTCAAGGGCAGCGCAGGGTAGCTACATTCCTACGGGATAATCGCTGGAAGCATCTAAGCGAGAAACCTTCTCCAAGATTAATCATCTCCATTAGACACGTGGTAGACCACCACGTTGATAGACAGCCGGTGTAAGTATCGTGAGATACTAAGCCTAGCTGTACTAATCGTCGACTGAACACATTTAATTGAATTTACTTGTTCTATTGAAGCCTTGTTTTCTTCACTTGTTACAGAGTGAACATTTTTTACATTTTTCATAGCTACCTTGTTGTCTGGCTGAAGCAAGACTTACTTCGGACGCTATTGTAAAATGTAAAGATTCACTTTAAAAATTAAAAGCGTTTTATTCTGGTCTCTGGAGCGAGGTGGAACCAACTCTTCCCATTCCGAACAGAGTCTTGAAACGCCTTAGCGCTGACAATAATACTCGGGAGACTGAGTGTGAAGATAGGTCGAGGCCAGAATAAAGCGCTTTTTTTGTGGCAGGCTTTAGTTAGCGGTGAGGATCTTCAACCGTAAAAAAATTATAAAAACAGTAAAAAGCCAACAAGCACAATAACGGTGAGGATTAAGTGAGCTAAACCCAGTAAGGTAATGGTGGGCAAAAGATCAGTAATAATTGTTTTCTTCATGATTGATATTTGGCGCACTACCACGATTGCAAAAATGAGATAAAGCAAGATCCCGATGATAAAAAAAGACTTTTCAACCAAGTGAATAATTTTACCGAGGTCGAAGTTATCAATGACAAGGATTGAGTTAAAGTCGTTCATATTAAGTAGTGAAAATTAAAAACCGGCAAATTATTTCCTGAGCTTTTTTCACTTTTATCTTCTTTAATAAAATGATGTAAAAGTTTTTTTTGCTTGATTAATATTTTTAACCCATTCTTCGTTTTTGATATGTTCCTCTTCTTGTTTGGGCAATTAACTCATTAATAATCTTAACCACCTTTGCGGGATGAGGCACAGTTTCAAACTCTATTCTAGCTTGAGAGCCAGCTGTTTGTAAAAAGACTGTCCCATAATCAACCAATGAGGCTAAAGTCCCGGTGGTAATAAAACTTACATCCTGAATATTTTCTAACTTGGCTGTTGAAACATCTTTATAAATCATTGACTCAAAATCAACATCAATAACTCTGCGGTCGGTAATAAAAAAAACATGGAAGTACCAGTTTAAGAATGTTTCTAAAGTAAAACCAGATAATAATAAAAACCAACCTATAATTGCTGCGATTTTATAGTTTAGTTGTAAAAATTCTAAAATATGTGTTGTCAAAAGAAAAATCGGGAAAAATATTCCGATGATAATAATCAGGACTTTGCCCAGTTGTGTAATCGGATGCTGTCTAAGCATCAAGATAATCGTCTCATCCTTCATTTGAGAGTCAAACTTGGCTCTAATTGGCTTGGGAGCAAACGACACTAGGTTTTTACGAGTTGAGCGTTCTTGTTTGATAGTGTGGGAAAGACTGTTGGCTTTATTAATATTGTTTCTTATCTCAGCCTCAGAGGTTTCTTTCAGCTCATTTTCTAGATTAAGAGTTTCTTTAATAATCTCAGCGGGTGGTAAGGAATCATCGGTTCTCTCAGTAGAAATGTTTGTATCACTGTTAAAATCATCCAAGGTTTTTTCTTCAAGAAAGGTGTTGTTCGAGATATTTTCAGAAGCGTGCTCGGTCGTTTCTTCCAGATTACTGTCTTGTTTTTTTTGTTTATCCTGGCTAAAAATAGTGATGGACATGATAAGAGTTTAAAATGAAAAAATGACGAACTTTAATTTTATGATAACTTTATTATAGCATTGCTTGATTTTTTTAGTTTGCTAACTTTCCAGCACTGCTAAAAACGCATCTTGATTTAACTCAACCTCTCCAAACTGTTTCATTCTTTTCTTACCTTTTGCCTGCTTTGCCAGTAGTTTTTTGCGTCTGGTGACATCGCCTCCGTACAACTTGGCAGTGACATCTTTGCGATATGCTTTAAGAGTTTCACGAGCAATAATCTTGCCACCAATCGTGGCTTGAATCGGGATCTCAAACATTTGTCGAGGCACAACCTCTTTTAACTTTTGGACAATTTTTCGACCCCTTTCTTCAGCATCCTCAGCTAGAGCAATAAAACTTAACGCCTCAACCGGTTCTTTATTAACCAACACACCGACCTTCACCGCCTCAACCGGTTCAAAATTAACCGGCGTGTACTCAAGAGAGGCAAATCCAGAAGTAAGAGACTTTAAGTTATCATGAAAATTATAGATAAGTTCACTCAGAGGAATAAGATAATCAAGCCGTGAACGAGAGCCACTGCTGGCAGAGTTTAGTAGTCTCCCTCGTCGTCGACCGGTGAACTCAATAATCGCAGGCAAGTATTTAGCTGGAGTAAAGATCTTTAACCGCGCCATTGGTTCTAAAACTTGATCGATTTGACTGGGATCAGGTAACTCACCGGGATTTTCAATAATAACAGTTTCGTTTTTTTTATTTTTAATCTTGTATTTTACTGAAGGCGCGGTGGCAATTAAATCTTGATCAAACTCCCGTTTTAGTCTTTCCCTAACAATCTCGGCATGAAAAATGCCTAAAAAACCAACCCTCAGCCCGTTGCCTAGAGCTTTAGAATGAGTGGGCTTATAAGTGAGGGCAGCATCATGTAGCTTAAGCTTGTCAATCGCATAGTTGAGTTCATGAAAATAATTACTATCAACAGGATAAAGTTCCATAAATACCATGGGAGTAGGCTCTTTATATCCAGGTAAAGCGCTGATCTGTTTTTTAGTTTTTTGATGAGTGATGGTGTCTCCAGTTTTAACCAACTCAATGTTTTTTAAGCCAGTAGCAATATAACCGACCTCACCAGCCTTAAGTTGCTCTACTGGAGTTTTTTTTGGTGTAAAAAGACCAATCTCCAGAGGTTTAAAATCGGTTTGACTAAAAAATAAACTTAGGGCATCAGAGTGGTTAAGACACCCATCAAAAATGCGAGTATAAGCCACCACGCCCTGATGATTGTCATACTGAGAGGTGATAATTAAGCCACGCAAAGGTTTATTAATTGTATCTTGAGGTGGGGGCACGACCTGGATGATTTTGTCTAGAATCTCGGTTACTCCTTGTCCTGTTTTAGCCGAGCAAAAAATTACATCCTCTTCTTTAATGCCAAAATTATCAATCATCTCCAACAAGGTTGTTTCTATATCAGCAATTGGTAGATCAATCTTGTTGATGACAGGGATAATTTTTAAGTTTTGAGCCTTTGCTTTTTCAAGATTGGCTAGGGTTTGGGCCTGCACGCCTTGGCTGGCATCCACTAGCAAAACCGCGCCCTCACATGCCTGTAGAGAACGACTTACCTCATAGCCAAAATCCACATGTCCGGGTGTATCAATTAAATTTAAGATGTGGTTTTTATAGTTTATACGTACAGGCGCGAGTTTTATGGTGACTCCTTTTTCCTGCTCAATGGGGTTAGAGTCCATCATTCTTTCGGTTAAATCTTTGGTTGAAACGGTCTTGGTGATTTTAAGAAATTGATCGGTTAAGGTGGTTTTACCATGATCAATGTGAGCAATAATGGAAAAATTTCTCACCTGGGAGGGGTTGTATTGAGTTGCGGACATTGCTGGAGAGGTTTAAATGTAAAAAAAGTTAAAGGTGTACGCAAAAGTGTTACACACTTACTAGCAATCTAAGTCCTTATTTATTCTTTAATTTCTAACTTTTTTGCGATCTTACTTTTGATACGTGCACCCTTGTTTTTGTGAAAAACATTTTTTTTAACCGCTTTATCAATTGCTGACTGTGCTTGCTGAATGTTTTTTGCTTTTGCTTCTACGCTTACTTTTTTAAGAGCAGTTTTTACACGAGATTTAACTCTTTGGTTGACTTGAGCTTTTCTCTTACTTGCACGCAGAGCTTTTTTTGCATTGGCCAAGATTGGCATAATATTTTCACTGGTTAATAATAATTTTATGTTTTATACTAGAGGCTTGTATTCATCTAAACAAGCAACAGATTTGTTGAATTATACTAGGCAAGAGAACAAAACGCAAAGGTAAAAATTGCAACCGCTTGCCTGGTAGAAAAAATTGAATGAGTGTGTGGCTTTATGCAATCTTTTAAATCGCTGTTTTAAATTTTTTTATGAAAACCTTAATAATTTCAGATCTACACCTAACGCCTCGGTTTGATTTAAAAAAATTTGAGTTTTTGCTAGAGATTATTCAGTCGGCAGATCAAGTTATTATTAATGGTGATTTTTGGGAAGGCTTACTTTTTCCGTTTGATGATTTTATTAACTCGGACTGGAAGCAACTGTTTCCTTTATTAAAAGCCAAGCAAACGATTTATATTTATGGCAATCATGACAAGAAAAATTTAAGCGATGACAGGGTAAATATGTTTTCTGTTGAGCAAAAAATGCGTCACCGTTTATATGTAGGTGAGTTGGTTTTTGTTATCGTTCACGGTCATCAATTTAATCCGTTTTTTAATCGGATCTTTCACCCAATAAAACTGCCACTATTTGTTTTAAAAGCTCTCATGACTCATGAGAGAAGGTTGTTAACTCTCTTTAAAAACAATTATATTAAACTTCATTATCGAGTCTATAATAAAGAGATCAAGGGCAAGATAAAAAATAGATTAAGAAAAAATGAGTTTTTAATCTGCGCTCACACCCATGCTGCCGAGCTTGATACAGCAAATAAATTTATCAATACAGGTTTAATTGATCATGGACTGGCTCAATATTTAATAGTTGATAATGAAGAAATACAACTCCATTCTGCTTACTATTAGCAAAGCTCAAGGGTTAATACCATGAGTGAGACAGCCTTTTAGCTCATTGGACAACACTATTATTACAGCTGTGTTTTTTTTATAATTAAGCTATATTTTATTCTTGATAATGGTACTGAAACTTATGCTATTCTTGTTCTTGATAAATAAAATTATTGCAAGTTATCGACTATAGAGGCATTTTATGATTTGAGCTCATTTTTAATCATGTACTATGTTTCATTTTAAAAAGATTACCAAGATTTTTTTTCGCAATACTAAGTGGCTAGAAAAAAAGCAAAGCTCGATCTTGTCCGCTGCCTTGATTATCACCACGGCTAATATTTTATCTTCTTTATCTGGATTGGTCAGAGAAAGGTTCTTGATTTCTGCCTTTTTTAACACCGAGGCGAGTCGCATGGCATATGAAGCTTTACAAGTAGCTTTCCAGATACCAGACATGCTTTTTCAGTTGATTGTTATCGGTGCTTTATCAGCCGCTTTTATTCCAATCTTTACTAAATATAAAGCCAAGGATGAACAAGAAGCTTTTAAGGTTAGTTCCAGTGTTATTAATATCTTACTGTTAGTGTTTGCCTTGGTTTCAGTAGTGGTATTTATTTTTTCAGAACCGATCACGGTTGCCAGAACAGGAAACGCCTTTACTGCGGAACAAATCCGCATTGCTACCAACTTAACTAGATTGATGCTTTTTGCGCAGTTTTTCTTTGCTATCTCAAATTTTCTCACTGGTATTTTGCAGTCATATCAACGTTTTATCGTGCCAGCGATTGCTCCGATTCTTTATAACTTTGGCATAATTTTGGGCGTTTTTCTTTTTAAAGGTCAGTTTGGGATCTATGCTGCAGGTTTAGGTGTTATTTTAGGAGCATTTTTGCACATGCTCATTCAACTACCTTTTGTGTTTCGCTTAGGTTTTAAGTTCCAGTTTAGATTTAATTTTAAGCATCCCGGGATTAAGGAAATTTTTTCTTTAATTCCCCCCAGAGTAATGACGACTGGTATTAGCGAGCTAAAAAACCTGGCTTTAGGTTTTTTTGCGACTAGCATTGGCAACTTGAGTTTTGTGGTGATTAGGTTGGCTTTAAAGTTAATGGCTATTCCAGTTCGCTTATTTGGAGTACCTATTAGCCAGGCATCTCTGCCGTTCTTGTCAGAAGAAACAAGTTTGTCACAAATAAAAAGGTTTAAGGGTTTGGTGACTCAATCGATTAATCAAATTGCTTTTTTAGCGATGCCTGCCGGGGTGCTACTGCTTATCTTAAGAATTCCGATCGTGAGATTAGTGTTTGGTGCGCAAAATTTTCCTTGGCAAGCAACAGTAATGACAAGTCGAGTACTGGCAATTATTGCGATCTCTATCAGCCTGCAAGCAATGTCTCAGCTTTTGATAAGGGCATTTTATGCGCTTGAAGATACAGTAACACCGTTTATTATTACCGCGATCTCGACCGTGATTTATCTATTAATGTCATGGCTGTTGGTGTTTGTTTTAAAAACGTCAATCATCGGTGTTGCTTGGGCAACAACCGTTACCGCCATATTGGAAACGGTTTTATTTTTTATTTTTTTAGAGAAAAAAGCAAAAAATTTATTTTTTAACCGAGAGTTTATCATTGTTCAGTTAAAAATTCTGTGTTGCTCTTTTTTAATGGCAGTGTTTCTTTATCTACCCTTTAGAATTTTTGATGAGTTAATTTTTGACACGAGTAAAACAATCGAGCTCATTGCGTTAACCGTAGTTACAACAACCATAGGATTGTTGGTTTATGTTTATTTTTCTGTTTTATTGGATGTAAAAGAGTTAAAAATGTTTACATTTTTGTTAAAAAGATTTAACAAGGGACAAAAATTATTGTCAAAAAGCAAAGAAGTATGGATTGATACAGGCTCAGATGGGGAAGAGATATAAGAGAAACTCGAAAGTCTAAACTTTAAATTAAAAGATAACTCAAAAGTTACAACCAAGTTAAGAACTTGATTAAGTTTTTACCACTTGACAGACATATTTAACATTTAGGTTACATTTTAGTTTTTCTACGATATACTTATAGCAATGCTAGCCACTCTTTTCTGCCTATGCCCAAGCCTGTTAAATATAAAATAAACCTTCTTCCTCAGGATCCTTTTTTCAAAACCAGCTTAGGTAGAATCATGGGTTGGTCGATTAATGCGGGTCGATATATCGTGATATTTACTCAAGTGATGGTTATAATTAGTTTTGCCTCACGGTTTATTCTTGACCGACGGATTACTGATCTCAACAAACAAATTTATCAAAAACAGCTGATGATCGAGTCGCAGTCCCAGTTTGAAAGTGAGTTTCGTTTAGCGCAAGCCAAGATTAAAAGTTATCAGGAAATTGATCAGCAGAGTAACTTGGTTGAGGTTTTTCCTTTACTGCAAAAAGTAGTTCCCAACGAGTTTCTTCTCAATACTTTAACTGTTCAGCCTGGAGTAATCACTGGCGAAGGTTTAGCGTTTTCTAATAATGCTTTAAATTTATTTATTAGCAACCTGCAGTTGTCACCAAACTTTCACGATATTGTGGTTAATAGAATTGAAACCACAGAGGATAATGTTGCTGGGTTTGCGGTTAACTTTAGTGTGAAGTTTAAATTATAAAAAAAGTAAAAACTCAAGATTAAATAGTGAAAAATTTGCCACACCAGTTTTATCGCCAGATATGCTTTTTATTTTTATCTTTTGATTCTTAATCATATAATTATGCCGAGTCCGCAACAAAAAAAACTTCTTACGACCCTAACCAAGTTTTATCAAAATCCTGTCACCAAGGTCTCTTTAGAGATCTTTCTATCCTTGTTTTTAATTATATTTTTTGGTGTTTTTGTTATTCGTCCCACCCTGGTAACCATTGCTGATTTGATCAAGGAGATTGATGATAAGCAAGAGCTGGATCAACAACTACAAAGAAAAATAACCTCATTAGCCACGGCGCAAGAAGAGTTTAATCAATCCAAAGAAAAAATTATCTATCTGGATCAAGCCATCACCTCTCAGCCAGAATTGGTCAGATCATTAAAGACTGTAGAAAAGATTGCCTCAGAACACAGAGTAATCATCAGTTCTTTAAAAACATCGGCCGTGCCTGAGGAAAAAAAGGCTCAAGGGTTTAACACAGATCAACTCACTAGAATCGATTTATACTTTACTTTTCAAGTCATGGGAGATTATCCGTCAATTAAAAATTTTGTGGAAGGTTTACATCAATATCGTAGAGCGTTTATAGTTGAGGAAATAAACTTTAATATTCAAGATAGAATCACTTTACAAACATTAAGAGCTAACATGACAGTTAGAGTGCCTTATTTTGGAGATAAAAATGCCCAACAAGTTCGAAAGACAACTCGATCAAATTAAAAGACAAAAAAAGTTATTTATTGCCTTGATTTTATTTTTTGTGGTGATATTAACCTGGATTTTAGTAAGTATTTTTGCCAGTCAGACCAAGCAGGCGATTGGTCCAGAGTTAATCAAGTTGGCAGAACCTTTAGTGCCAAACTTGAACACACAGTTATTAGATGATTTGCAAGAAAAGAGATATTTTAGCGATGAGCAACTAGAAAAATTCTCGATCTATGTTTTATTAAGCGAACGTGGCGAAGATGCTGGCAAGGTGACAGAAATCATTAATCAAGAAACAATTGAGCAGGAAGAGGTCGAGGAGGTCGAGGAGGTTGAAGAGGCTGAAGAAGTCAAAGAAGCCAAGGAGGTCGAAGAAGTTGAAGAGGCCCAGGAAGTTAAGGAGGCGGAAGATTTAAGTTAAAACTTGATAAGTTCGTCTGACTATAAAAACTATAGATTTAACTTAAAATCTATAAAGATATGTTTTTATTTAATCTGTCATGTCAGCGAGATCAAGGTTTCAGGTTTTTTTCGCCTTGTCATTTGACCCTATTTTGCCTTAAAGTATATATAAACATTAAATTAACATCTTACGTAATTAAATCTAGTTACTTAACTCTTTTTTTGTGCATTTTTATTGTTTTTCTCGAGTAGCTTGGGCTGGAATCA
>CAZCXA010000001.1:0-90019 GCA_964502565.1 uncultured Pseudomonadales bacterium | reverse complement strand
AGAAACAATGAAAATGTATCAAGATTTATCATGAGCAACTTAAACTTAATTAAATAAGATGTTTAACAGAGAAGACAGTCAGCACTGGTTTATTAGTGTATTTTAGATTGATATATAAATGAAAAAGATGAGTAAACAGTTTTTTAGACCATGAACAACTTGAAGTTAAAATCTAAATCTTTATCGCAAAAACAAATCCCAACTATTTTGGGTTTGTTGCTTTTAGTAGCTGCGCTCATTGCCGGAGTTGTTTTCTTTGGGGAGGGCACCGGGGTTTTTACTCCAAGAGCTACTCCTGAGACAACTCCAAAAAATATTCGTATTACTAATATTAAAGACGACAGTTTCACGGTAAGTTTTTATACTGAAGAAGCAACTCCGGGGTTTATTAAGTATGGCACAGTTCCTGATAAGTTAAACTCCCAAGTCAGAGATGACCGTGATCAGCTTTCTGGTTCAGTCGATAATTTTAATCTACACCATATTACCGTGCGTGGTTTAGAACCAAACACAGATTATTATTTAGTTTTGGGCACCGGCTCAAGAGCTGAGTTTGATCAAGACGGACAACCTTTTCAAGTAAAAACTCCACGTAAGCCAGCCTCAACCACACCTGAAGCTGTAACTATTTTTGGGAGTGTTGCTTTAGAAAACGGAACGCCGGCACAGGGAAGTGTTATCTATATCACATCCCCTAATATTCAAGAACTGTCCTCATTAGTTAAAAGTTCTGGCAGTTGGGCAATTTCTATCTCCCAAGCATTGAATAAAACAGGTGATGATTATGCTTCAGTGGAACCAGAAGACCAGATCACTGTTTTAGTCCAAGGGGTAGCTTTTGATAAAAGGATCCAGCATCAGCTCTCAGTGAAAGATGCTCAGCCTGCAGAACTGGTTTTTGGACAAGAGCAGGCTATCCCAGATGTAGCAGATGTTGCCGATGTAGAGGATAAAATTATTAATGAACCTGTGGACGATGAGCAAGGATTGGCTGAACCAGCAGGCCTGGATCTAGAAGTTGATAAAAAATCAGTTCTTGATTCAGACGAGTCAGACACTCAGCCAGAAAAAGATGTTATCAGTAATAACCTTAAAGATTTACTAGACGAAGAAGCGCCTTTGCCTCAAACCAGCACGGCCAGCGCTGAGTTGTTAATCGGTGAACTTAATCCTGCTCCAGATAAAAAGACCTTTACTACTCAATCACCAACAATTCGCGGTAAAGCAGTGCCAAATACAGAGGTGAAGATCCAAGTTCATTCTGAAGTTCGGTACGAGCAAACTGTTGTCGCTGATGAGAATGGTCAATTTTCTTTAGACTTAGAAGCACTTAAAGCGACTTTGGATCCAGGAGAACACACCGTGACCTACAGTTATATTGATCCAGAAACTGGTTTAGAAGTTGTTAAAACAGAGTTCTTTTATGTTGAAGATCCCGACAAGGTAACTTTAGCCATGGCTGATCCAACTCCTACAACAGCTATTCCCTATGGAACAGGCGATCCTTACCCCATGACTTCACCTACAACCACACCCACTGCTTCTCAGGTGTTACCCACTGTGCCGGCCGCCACCAGCTCAACCGATACGGCTCGACAACAAAAGATTGCTACTGACGGTACTTACAAGGCTGGTTCGGTAGGTACGACCACCTTGGTGGCTTTTTCCGGTATCTTCTTCATTTTAATTGGGTTGTGGAGTTGGTGGCTAGCTGGAGAGTTAGCTCAGGAAGAGTAAAAGTTTGGTAAACAACCATCACTCCAAAGTAAAAAGTTAAAGATAAAAAGAGCTGACTCTAGTGATAACTTCTAATTGCAGTTTGAAAACTTACTGAGACCAAGCTTGAGGCTGTTGTTACCAATTAATAAAAATAAGTGAGATAATTTAGAGCTTTGAGGAGCGTTTTAAATCTTGATTTTTTTTATAGTTTTTCCACCAAATCCCAAAAATCTCTTGTTTCTCCTTCATACCCTAAAGCCCAGATTGCAATGCCGGCCAAGTCAAGTTGTTTAACATACTCTAACTTGTATTCTATTGAGGCGATATTTTCATAGTAGATCATATAAATATTGTCATCTTTTTCATAAGACAAGTAAGGACAGAGTGCCTTTTCATCCCATCCAGTTTTAATATGTACTGAGCGGTCTGCCAGTAGTTTTTGCACTTTTTGATAGGTAGTGGCGTGACCAGTGTCGGGATAGGCATTGGCCCGTGGTGAATGAGAGTCCACCTGCCACTCATAACCATAAAACGGAATACCTAACAAAATTTTTTCTTTGGGCACATAGCGCAAATAATTATGAAGATTTTGATGAATATAGTCATCGTAACTATAATTACCAAAAAGAGGTGCTACCGGTCCTGCTCGAGTAGAGGCTGGGCGATGAAAGTCATAAGCCATCACCACAATATAATCAACTGCTTTACCGATTCGAGGTATATCCCACAACTGCTTGTTATCAGAAGCACTTGCATACATATCAATCGATATCTTGATGTCACCGAACTTGGTTTTAACATGGTGGCTGATCTTTTCTACCAAACTAGCAAAATTATCTCTCAGCTCTTGAGAAATAGTGCCTCCATACTCAATATCAATATTAAGACCGTTAACTGGATAAGCTAACAAGATTGAGTCCAAGCCTTTGATGAGATTTTCATGAGCCTCTTCGTCATTGGCTATCTGTACAATTTTATCCGCCTCAAACTGCACCAGGACAATCTCAAACTGGTTATTATTGTCATTCATGTCATTGGCCAGTTCTAATAATTTATCTGAGTTTAGTCGAGCATAGCCGGGGTGGAGATTACCATCAGCATCCTTGGTTAGAATAGTGCCGTCTGCATTAACATTAAGACCAAAATAACTGAGATGTGTGAGTTCAGGTTGTATCTGAGTTTCATCAAGGTTCCAATAGGGTAGAAATCCATAAATAATTTTTTGATTATTTTTTTCTAACTCTGGATCAGCGTTTAAAATTGATTGCTCAGTTAAAAACTCAAAAACACTACTATTGGTTAAGGGAGAGACTAAAGGAAACTCCCAAAAATGGAAAAGAGTTAAGAAAATAACGACCACTAAAAATATAAAACAGGAAAAATAAATTTTAAACTTAGATTTTCGATCAAGTTGATTAAAGTTAAGACTGGAGTTCATACCACCAAGCGTAAAATAATGTTCTTGATTATTAAGGTAGTTTACTCAAGTTGTTTCCTGAGAATCCTATCTTGTATTTTGAGTTTAAACCTTAATTTGCCACTTTTTGAGTTTTGAGTTTAAACCTTAATTTGCCACTTTTCCATCAATTATTTGAATGTTTTGAGTTTGGTAAATCGGTTTATCCTTTTCTTCGTCATAACCTTGACAGTCTACGCAGTAAGGTTTGGAAACAGGGTCTTTCACCATTGTTTTTTCATGAAGCTCTAAGCCCTGGACTTCCTCTCCATACGGAGGCGGAAAACTGGTGTTGGGGTCTATCCAGACATTTTCTTTTACAAGCTTGGCGTCTGCAGGGCGACTTTTGTTCCAAAATAAATCAGTGTGCATTACTTGACAGTTGTTATTACTATAACTAGGGGGCATGCCGTTGGCACACACCCCAGCTGATAACACATCGCTGGGTCGTTCTTGCCACACTGATTCAGTGTCTTGCAAGACATGGGTCATCAAGGTGTTGAACATGGGAGCTGCTCCCACAATACCTGAGGTTAACCAGCCCATAGAACTACCGTCGTTGTTTCCTACCCAGGTTACGACTAGATATTCAGGAGTATAACCAATAGTCCAGTTATCCTTCATATCATTGGTAGTACCGGTTTTTGCACTCACTATATGATTGGGAATAACCAGCTTAGACTGAGTACCGAAGATCATGGCTCTTGCTTGATTATCTTGCAAAATGTGATTGGTTAAATAAGCTGGTGCTCTGTCCATTACTCTTTGCAACCCACCTTTGGTAGAGTTGCTTTCATAATTATTAAGGTAATCTAGAGCAGCTTTTCTTTCTTCTGGATCGATTGCCTCAATTATATTGCCACGAAAATCTTCTATCTTTAAGATTGGTGTCAATGGTGTCAACACACCTTGGTTGGCTAAAGTGGCAAAAGATTGTGCCATATCAATCATTCTTACCTCACCTCCGCCCAAAGTTAAAGATAGTCCATATCGAGCCGGATCATTCCAACTGGTAATTCCCATCTTGGTTGCCTGGTTAATAAAAGTTTTCACCCCAACTGTAGCTAAGCCTTTTACCGCTGGAATATTAAAGGAGTTACCTAAGGATTGTCTGACGGTGACAACACCTCTAAAACCACCGTCATAGTTACTTGGACAGTAAGGCTTAAGATAGTCTCCGGTAAAACAGGTGGGCACATCCAAGATAATAGTGCCTGGATTAAGAGTTTTTTCTTGAAAAGCAGTGGCATACATCAGGGGTTTGATCGAGCTACCAGGCTGACGCAAAGCAAGAGTAACATTTACTTGACCTTCATCTTCAACATTAAAATAATCCTTAGAACCAACCATTGCTAAAATTTCACCAGTATTAGGTTTAGTAATCATGGCAGCTCCATTGCCAATATGATAATTGGTTAAACCAGCAACTAGCTCTGACACCATTTCTTGCGCCTCTTTTTGTAGCTGTAAGTCTAAAGTGGTATAAACCCTTAAACCTCCTTTTTCAACCTTCTCGATTCCGTATTTTTCATAAAGCCAGTCTCTAACAAAAAAAACAAAATGTGGCGCCTTGATCTCGGTTTGCGAGATCGCGTAGTTTAAGACCTCTGATTTTGCTTCTTCTGCTTGCAAAGCAGAAATATAATTGTCCTCAACCATACGGCGCAGAACCTCGGCTTGTCTAAGCTTGGCCTGTTCAGGATTTGAGCCAAAAGGTGAGTAACGAGTTGGAGCTTTAGGTAGACCACTGAGTAAACTTGCTTCTGCCAGAGTTAACTCACTTACTGATTTTTTAAAATAGGTTTGTGAAGCAGCCTCAATGCCGACCGAGGTACCTCCATAAGAAATGTAGTTAAGATACATTTCAAGAATCTCGTCTTTACTATAGGCAACCTCGGTAATGATTGCTAAGATTGCCTCGTTAAACTTTCTTGCATAAGATTGTTCAGGAGTAAGCAGAGCATTTTTAACCAACTGTTGAGTAATGGTTGAGCCACCTTCTAGCTTTTGCGCAAACAGATTGTTGCGAATGGCGCGGAAAATTCCCTCTGGATCTAGCCCAAAATGACGGTAAAAGTTTTTATCTTCAATGGCAATCGTTGCTTGCTTAACATGCTCAGGCACATCTTTTAGATTAATCGGGATACGGTTTTCATCAGCATAGATTTCATACAACAACTCACCATGACGGTCAAAAATTCTGGTGCTAACTGCATAAGATTGAGCACCAGTTAGATTTTTTGGAGACGGGAGCTGTTGAAAAAGATAAATCACGGTTAAAGACAGAGCGAAAACAGCCAATAAAGCCACTGCTCGAAAATAAGGATTGATAAAAGGGAACAAGACAATATAAAAAAACTTTACCAACTTGGGATGTTTGGCATGCCAAGTTCCAGGTTTAATATCTGGGGTTAAGAGGCCCTTTTTTTTCTTTTTTGACATTGACTGCCGAAAATTTAAACTTGTTTATTAAATTATTAGCTTTAACTTTGTGGTAATATGCTATGTACTTATTTGCAACTTTGGTTATTAGATAAGGATTTCTATTATAATAGACTTTTCTCAAAATATTAATTAACTTTTCCTCTATGGACAAAATTAAATATAAAAATATTACAATTTCAGGGCTACCTGGTTCTGGCTCAACCACCTTACTGGCGTTGCTGAAAGATAAGTTTAAGTTTGAAGGATGGACCGGTTTTAGCGGTGGTGAGTTTATGCGTCAATATGCGGTTGAAAAAGGTCTCTATGATAATACTCATAAAATTCATCATGACGCCGAGGCTTACGGTGATGAGTTTGATCGTCAAGTTGATCTAGATATTAGAAGAAAGTTACAATCTCAAAATAAATGGATCATTGAGTCTTGGCTTTCAGGTTTTATGGCTCAGGGTTTAAAAAATATCCTTAAGATCCTGGTATATTGTAGTCAAGACGCGGTTAGAGTTGATCGAATTGTTAATCGCGATATGGTTAGTGTTGAGGAAGCAAAAACTCATATCAATCACCGTTATCAAACAAACTTAGCCAAGTGGTCAAGGCTTTACAACCAAGAATGGCAGAAGTGGGTGGTGGCAACCGGTAATGCTTCTTCAGATGAACCAATTGATTTTTGGAAACCTGAGCTTTATGATTTAGTTATCGACACTTACTCTAACAACCAACAGCAAACACTTAATAAGGTTCTTGATGTCATCCAACTCTAAAACTCAATTGAAAAAAGACTCGGTTTCAAACGCCAGCCCTAAGACATTGTTGATTACCTTGGTCTGCATTAGCTTTTTATTATGGATTTTTTATCGGGCTTTGTTTAACTTTTCCGTATTATTTGATGAAACAGTTGGTAAGGCTATTTTTTTTGGACTGCCGGTTTTAATTTATGTAAATTGTATTAAAGATAAACAAATATTTAAAACGATTAAGCCGAGTAATCTTTTTCCTGGATTACTTAGAGGGTTAGCTTACGGTGGCATGTTTGGGTTTGTCGTGGTGGTTGCCTCGCTTTTAAAATCAGGCAGAAGCATCATGGCAGTGCCTGTTTTTATTGTTGATGAGTTTTGGTACGAGTTTTTTCTTGCATTATTAACCGCTTTTTGGGAAAGTCTATTCTTTTTTGGTTTTATTCAAATCATTATAGGTAAGGTGTTTAAGCAGATAAAACCTGTTGATAAAATCATGTTGGTTAGTTTTATTTTTTTGTTATTTCACTTACCAAATATTATTTTACGGTTTAATGGTTATGATGTCAGCTTTTTAACTCTTTTGCTTTATTTATTTGGTTTAGGTCAGGCTATTATTTTTGAGAAAGAAAGAAATATCTATACGATCATGATGACTCATGCGATTTGGGGCTTGGCCTTGATGATACATCTGTAAGGCAGATGTAAGGCAAAGATCAGCAGGCAAACACTTAAGAATTGGCATCTCAATAATAGGATTAGCCAGTAATTTTGTTAAACTTTTTAATTTTAACCTTTAAAGTTAATCATTATGAAAAAAATTAGACTGATTGTGTCAGCTGGGGCTTTTGTCTTGGGTTTACTCATTGTTTTTATCTCTCTCATCTCAACCAATCAAGTCATTTCTTATGAAGGCACCCAGGCTAGTCAGAAAAAGTTTTATATTGGAGAGACAATCTTGCCAGATCATGTTGCTTATCCGTTAGTAGCAGTAGCTGACAGAGTATTACTTTTTGTTACACCTCAACAGGAAAAGATCCAGCTACAGTTAACTTATGGCAAGATACGGATGGAATATGCTCAAGCACTGCTTTTA
The DNA here is from genome assembly GCA_964502565.1 of uncultured Pseudomonadales bacterium. Classification (GTDB taxonomy): domain Bacteria; phylum Patescibacteriota; class Microgenomatia; order UBA1400; family PJMF01; genus CAYVBW01. Next base: position 82,569 of record CAZCXA010000001.1, on the reverse strand, counting down.
AAAGAAGAACCGTATTTGGCAAATGTTGCCTTAACTAAGTCGCAAAAATACATGAGCTTGGCTACTTTGCAGTTTTTAGAAGATTTTGGTGGAGAGGTAAAACAAATAGAGACTAGACCTGCAGAGGACGAACTTAAGCAAACAATAATTCAGGAGTTAGAACAGAATATTGATCAAGCTCAACAGCTCATTGAGCAGTTATCACCCTGTCAAACTACCTTAGCCCAGCAGTTAAACAGCAATAATCAAGCCTTACTCCAAAGTTTAAGATAATCTTCCCTTGATTTTTTTCACAGTTGACAGCGTTCTTTATTTGTGAGATTCTAAAAATCCTCACTTCGGATGAAAATACAACCTGTTGTAGTATTGGTTTTAATTTAATACAACATCTTGTGTTTAACGAGAAAAATTAGTTTATGGTTAAATCAACCTTTTCTTAGATAATTGAACATAAATTATGAAATGTCGCTATTGCGGTTCTTGCCAAACTATAGTTATCGATTCTCGCAACACCGAGAATGGCGATGCTATTCGTCGCCGTCGACAGTGTAAGGATTGTGGTCAAAGGTTTACAACTTATGAGCGAGTTGCGTGGCTTGATTTGCAAGTTATTAAAAAAGATGGTTCCAAAGAAGAGTTTAGTCGTGAAAAAATCAAGCGTGGTTTGATAAAAGCTACCTGGAAAAGACCAGTAACTGCTGATCAGGTGGATCAATTAATTGATGAGGTTGAGCAAAAACTCAGGGCTATGAACTCCAAAGAGGTTAAATCTTGGCAGATCGGGAACTTGGTTATCAATCGTTTAAAAAAACTAGATAAGTTGGGTTATTTATTGTTTGCTACGGTGTATCGAGACTTTGATAGTGTTGAGGACTTTGAAAAAGAGGTGGAGAAAGTAAAAAATGAGTAATAGACCATAACTATAAGTTAAAAACTCAAAAGTAAAAACGTACATCTGGTTATAAAAACTTTTTAATATTTTACAAATCAAAAAATAAGAGCAGATGAAAAACCAACAGTCGCGAAAACAGTCAAAACATAAGCCTCAAACCTTGCCCAAAAAACAGATGAAGTTTACTAAAAGAAGACTGGCTGGCGGTTTAGGCCAAGCTGTTGCTAAGCGAACCTATTTACGCACTGATGAAGATGGCAAACTGGAAAAATGGTCTGAAGTTGCCCACCGAGTGGCTTTAGGCAACAGCTCTCTTATTCCTCAGGAAGAAAAAGAACATCGTAAACAAGAGTATGAGATTTTACAGAAACATATTGCCAATGCTTCATTGCTTTTAAGCGGTCGTCACCTTCAACATGGTGATGAAAGCCAACCCTTGCGCAACATGGAGGTTTTCACTAACTGTAGCACCGCCTCAACCTCTTATCTGCTTTTTTACTTGTTATTAAACGGATCTGGAGTGGGTCGTTCATACGACGATGACTTAATGGTGGTTGATTGGGACAACATGCCGTCATTAAGAGTTGTTTTGTCAGAGGAGCATCAAGATTTTGAGTGGGGCGAGGATGAAAGTTTAAAGGAGGCAAAGAAAAAATATACCAACGCTCATTGGTTTGAGGTTCCTGATACGCGAGAAGGCTGGGCTCAAGCTGTTGAAAAACTAGAAATCATGGCTTACCAGCGTCGCTATAGGGATGACTTGTTGGTATTAGATTTTTCATTAGTTAGACCTAAGGGATCAAAGATTAAAGGCATGCAAAACCGACCTGCCTCAGGTCCCAAGCCAATTATGAGGGCTTTGCAAAAGGTGGCAACGATTAAAAATGCTGGCATGAAGCCCTGGATGCAGGCCATATTTGTTGATCATTATCTGTCTGAGTGTGTTTTGGTCGGTGGCGCGCGTCGGGCAGCTCGTATTGCGGTTAAAACCTGGACAGATCCTGATATTTTAGAGTTTATCTCGATCAAAAAGGGCGGTTATTTATGGTCAGCCAACAACAGCGTGGCAGTTGATGAAAAGTTTTGGCAACAAAACAACCAGCATGCAAGATCAGTACTTGAGGCAATGATTAAAGCGCAGTATTATGATCGAACCGGAGAACCAGGCTTTGTCAATCAGCATAAGTTGGTGCAGAACAATGATGGTTATGATGATCACACTGATGGCGAGTTTTCTTCTAGTGGCAAATACTCTCCTTTTGACAAAACCAAGACCATGCTTGCCGAGATTGCCAAGAGAGCTAATACTAAATATTACAGCCAAATTCCCAACCCTTGTGGCGAGATCTCTTTGAACTTGTTGGGTGGTTATTGTGTGATTGCTGACGTTGTACCTTATTACGCTCCAACGCTTGATGATGCTGAGGAAGCCTTTCGGGTTGCAGTGAGAGCCTTGATGAGAGTTAATACTATGGACTGTTTATATAGTAGAGAGGTTAAGCGAACCAACCGAATAGGAGTTGGCATGACTGGTATTCATGAGTTTGCTTGGAACCAGTTTGGCTATGCTTTTCGAGATTTAATTGACGAAAAAAAATCAAAAGATTTCTGGTTGACTATTGCTCGATTTAAACGAGCGGTGGTAAGTGAGGCAGAAAAATATGCTAAAAAGATGAAGGTGAATGTGCCTCATACCAACACGACCATCAAGCCGTCAGGAACCGTGTCAAAACTATTTGCGTTATCAGAAGGAGCTCATCTACCTGCGATGAGAGAGTATATTCGCTGGGTGCAGTTTAAAGAAGATGATGAGATTGTAGAACAATATAAAAAGCATAAATATCCCTTTAAGGAGTTAAAAAGCTACCCTGGCACAGTGGTGGTTGGTTTTCCTACTCAACCAGAAATTTGCAAACTTGGTATGGATGGTGATTTAGTCACTGCTAGTGAAGCAACTCCAGAAGAACAGTATCAATGGCTGATGCTTTTGGAAAAATATTGGATCGTTGGGGTTAATGAAAAGGGTCAGCCATTAACTGATACAGGTAATCAGGTATCTTACACTCTTAAGTATGATCCTGAGACAGTAGGCTTTGAAAGATATCAAGAGATCGTGACTAAGTATCAACCGTTAGTCAAGACTTGTAGTTTAATGCCCAAGATCGAGGAGACGGCCTATGAGTATCAGCCCGAGCAGGCTATTACCAGCAATGATTTTATGAAGGTTATTAGAGAAATCACTGTGGCCAGTAATGGTGAAGGAGAACTTTTAGAAGATATTGATCTAGAACAGCTTAAGTGCGAGACCGGGGCTTGTCCAATATAAAAAGCAAGGACTAAGGGTTTTAACTTCAAATAACGCTTGGTGATGCAAGAGTAAGTAATCGTTTAGCATGACCTTTTTTATTTTTTAGTTTTTAACTTTCTATTGCCACCAGTGTTCTGCCGTCAGGGTTTTTTTGTTGAACGTTTTTATAATGTGAAAAATAATTTTCAGAGTTACAGCTAGTGCAAACCTCAAAATCAAAAATATTTTTAGCATTAACGCCCAACCTTTTTAACTCGTTTTGAATAAAGCCAACCAAATCTATCTGCCAACCTTTTTTATTTTTTGTAATAACTTTTTGCCAAGAAGACAACTCTGCTTGGACCGGTTTTTCTTTAAAGTGGTAACAGCATCTTCTAATACCCGGTCCAATCCAGACGATTAACCTTGAGGGATCAAGTTTATATAAGTGTTGCAGATCTAAGATAGTTAGCTCGATAATATTTTGCAGTAATGGCTTCCAACCAGCATGAACCAAAGCCATGGTGTTTTTTTGAGGCGAGGTAAGTAAAACCGGAAAACAGTCAGCCACGCTCATGGCAAGACACACATTTTGTTTTTGAGTGATCACTGCATCTGCATTAATCTTATTAGGAGAGTTTATTTGATCTAAATAGAAACGCTCTGCTTGATGTTGGTGATAAAAATAAACCACTGGTTTTTGACAGTTATTCTGTTGTAACAAATGCTTGGCTTGATCTGCACTAGTTATCGAACCGTCTTTTTTTTCTGAAAGATAAACTTGAAATGGAGCAATAGGTTTCAGTTTTAGCACTAACTTTAGTATATCTTTTTTTAAAACTCTTCTTGTTGAAAAAAAAGAATCTGTTTTAATATGTATTATTAAATATCATTAAATCATACTTAAAAACTCTATTGAGCAATCACTCCTGCCTATGATAAAATTTCGCAACCGTGTTAAAAAAATCGCCTTGGGCTTTTACCAGTATCGTGACTAGATTGCACTCTCATCTTAAAAAGATCATCAAAAAAAGAGATGTTTTTTTATTAGAGCTTGAGAAAAAATTTAAAAAACATCAACGTGATTTAAATAAAAAATTTAAAAAATTTAAAAAAAGCTCCAATCTTCAACTTAAGAGAAAAATCACAGCTTTACAAAAAAACTTTAGAAAAGATAAAAGACAGATCACACGTTTTGTGTTGTTTCAAAAGAAAACTGTCTTAACCTTTGTCGGAAAGTACAAAAAAAGTATTAAGAAAAAACGTGCTAGGCTGAAGAAGTTTTTTAAAAAAATAAAAAAAGGTTACACCAAGTTCAGAAAGAATATCACTCAGATCGGTCCGTTAAAAAAACTACAACAAAAAAATAATCATTTTTTTTCTACAGTTTTTTCTTCCCAATTAAAAAGGTTATATTATTCTTTAATTGCTACCGGGCTCATTTTGGGATTTTCATGGTTAATTTATCAAAATATTTTTTTAGAGTTACCAGATCCAATGGAACTGACCGAGAAGAGTCCAGCAATGACCACGCGGATATTAGATCGTAATGGTCGCTTGTTATATCGAATTTATCAGGATGAAAATCGAACCTTGGTGCCTTTAGCTGATATTTCCCAGCACATGATTAATGCCACGGTAGCGATCGAGGATAAAGAGTTTCAAAATCATTATGGTTTTTCTGTGAGGGGTATTTTTAGAGCCTTGTTTCATAATCTGCGTCAAGATCAAATGCAAGGAGGCTCAACCATTACTCAACAGTTGGTTAAAAATCGCTTATTAGATACCGAGAAAACCTTGAGACGGAAAATTCGAGAGTTGATCCTGGCCATCTTGGTTGAGGGAGCTTATTCAAAACAAGAGATTTTACAGATGTATCTAAATGAAGTTGCTTATGGAGGCTCAACTTATGGAGTTGAAGAGGCCAGTTGGCGTTTTTTTAACAAGCCCGCCAAGAACTTGACCTTGGGAGAAAGTGCTTTGTTGGCTGGGCTTCCAGCAGCACCTTCAGCCTATAGTCCTTTTGGCCCAAATCCAGAATTAAGTTTGCGTCGTCAAGAGGAAGTACTCAGACGGATGGTTGAGGACGGTTATATCTCTTTGGAGGAAGCTTATCTCGCAAAACAAGAAAAATTCAATCTCCAACCAGATATGATTGATATTCAGGCACCTCACTTTGTGATGTATGTCAAAAAGTTGTTAGCAGATAAATTTGGTGAGCAGATGGTTAATCAAGGCGGTTTAGAAGTGCGCACCAGTTTAGATTTAAGTTTGCAACACCAAGCTCAGGAAGTTGTGACTCGTCAGGTTGAGCAGGTGGCAAGACTAAATATTAATAATGGCGCTGCTTTGGTGGTTAATCCTCAAACCGGTGAGATTTTAGCTATGGTAGGTAGTAAAAACTATTTTGATTTTGAGCATGATGGTCAGGTAAATGTGACACAACGGCCACGCCAACCTGGGTCAGCCATTAAGCCACTCACTTATGCTTTAGCTTTTGAAAACGGACGTTATCCCTGGGATGTGGTTGATGATTCGCCGATTACATATCAAATTCCAGGTAGTCGACCCTATAGCCCGCGTAACTATGATGGTCGATTTCGCGGTCGTGTCACTTTGCGTCAAGCATTAGCTGGTTCTTTGAATGTGCCAGCAGTAAAGTTACTGGCTGGCTTGGGTGTAGAAAATTTAGTTGAACAAGGACGAGAGATGGGCATTACTACTTGGGTAGATTCTTCTCGCTTTGGCCTATCACTAACTTTAGGAGCAGGAGAGGTGTTGATGACAGATTTGGCAAAAGTATTTGGCACCTTTGCCAACAATGGCTATACCATTGATCTCGACCCATTTTTAGAGATAAGAGATTACCAGGGTAAACTGCTTTATCGGAATCAATGTTTTGACGATCCGCAGGTTTGCCAGCAGTTACAAACGATTTCTAGCGAAACTGCCTATCAAATCAATGATATTTTAGCTGACGACCAAGCCCGTTCGATTACCTTTGGGTTGCATTCTTTATTAAACATTCCCAATCAGCAGGTGGCAGTTAAAACAGGCACCACCAATGATCGTCGCGACAACTGGACGATTGGTTACACCACTGATCGTTTGGTTGGCACTTGGGTGGGTAATAACGACAACAGTTCAATGAGCTATGTGGCTAGTGGTATGACCGGGGCTTCACCAATCTGGAACGAGATCATGCGGTTGTTACTAGATGCGCAAAATCCCCATCGTTTTGAACTACCTCAGGAGTTGATCAAGGTAAAAATTTGTGTACCAACAAGAACCTTGCCGTGTCCAGAATGTCCGTTAGTGGCAGAGGAGGTTTTTGTAAAAGGTGAGGAGCCAACTCACGCTTGTAACTGGAGATATTTTGAGCAGAAAGAAGATAACTAAGCTTGAAAAATAAACTAAAAATCGCTAGTCAGTTGTCATAACCAGTCTGTAATCTTTGCGTTATCTTTTATTTTTAAATTTTTTACTTTTCATCAACATCCTTGCTTTTGCTGTGATTAAACTCACCACCTGCGGAATGGATAAATCGCTGGTGTCAATTACCCAAGCGTCCTTCACTTGCTGCAGGGGATCAATCGCGCGATTTATATCTCGTTCATCTCGCTGAATTAAATCTTGATAAACTTCATTAAACTCAACATCAACACCTTTAGTTAAAAGGTCAAAATGGCGGCGTTTAGCTCTGACCGTATTGTTGGCAGTTAAATAAATCTTTAAATCTGCGTTAGGCAAAACTTTAAAGGTAATGTCTCGTCCTTCCATCACCACATTTTGCTGATCTGCAATTTGTTGTTGTTTTTTTACCAACTCTTCTCTTATTTTTGGATGGACTGCTACCTTTGAAGCCCCTTGACTCACTTTTTCAGTGCGGATTGCCCAGGAAACATCTTGATCATCTACCAGCACAGTGGTTAATCTACCATCAATCTCTGGACCGACTGGATTGCGGAGAGTAATTTGAGTTTGTTGCACAAGAGGCAAAAGAAGATCTTCCTGATCAAGATCGATTTTATGTTGAAGACCCAGATAAGCCACAACACGGTACATAGCTCCAGTATCAACATAAAGTAGCTTAAGTCTGTCTGCTAGCAACCGAGAAACAGTGCCTTTACCCGCGGCAACAGGTCCATCTATCGCAACTTGAAAAGTTTTACCTGTCATTTTTGATCAGAGTAATTACGAGGCAGGTGTATTGCAAAAAAAACTATTACTTTTTTTTACTTTTCGTTTTTTTCTTGACCTTTTTTTTGGGTTCACAAAGCCACTCTTCTCTATCTGCTGTTAAGATTCCACCTAAGCCAACCACGATCAAGATTATTGGCCATAGAAACCAAAAATCAACTGGGAGCAGTCCTAGGTTAGTGCTTAAGATTACAAACCCCATTACTGTTAATGATATAGGCCAAAATAAATTTTTAGGCATGGCATTCCTTTTTTTAATAATTATTGCTAATTAATATTAAAACGAAAATTAGTTGATTTTTCAATCAGCATTAAAAAAGTTACGGTTTTAGGTTTATTTTCTTCTCATCTTCATTTTCTCCACCCAGCGATTAAACATCAGCTGATTTGTAAACCCAAATTTTTATAAACTCATCTTGAAATGATAACTGCCAATCAGGATGATCACTAATAAACTGCAAAAATGCGTGTGCTGCCGGTGTCAGGTCTCGGATGCCAAAGATTATCGTTTGAAACCGGTATTTTTGGAGTTGTTCAAGCCAAACTTCAGGATCTGTCTGCATCGGAATATAAATTTTTTGGAAGAATTTTTTATTGTAGGCTTCAGGTCGATTATCAGTAAAGACTTTAATATCAGGATGATGATAGATTAAATAACTACCTAAGTCATAGTTATTAAAGATTGGCCCGCGAAGATTATTGGCCTTAATAAACTCTGTTGCTTGGTTTTGGTTAGGCAGAAGCCCTAACTTACGATTTGCTAAAGCTGTACGAGGCATGATCTTACCTGATAGACTGACTGCAATTACAAACAGGTAAAGCTGTGCTAATAAAACTGTTTTTTGGGTTGTTGAAAGTTTAATTTTAGATAAATATTGAGATTTTTGGACACATGACCAAGCAAGTTTGGTCAAGATTGGTAAACTAAACACCACAAAGATCGGGATGTTTCTCAAAGCATAAAATCCGAGAAAAAAACCGGTTAGATAAAGTAGGATCTCGAACCAAGAAAGCACCTTTTTTTCAAAAACTAGGAGAGCCAAGCCTATAGCCACCACCAAAAGAAAAGGGAAAACTGTAGTTAAGTTGAGTATTCTCCATAAAGAATACAGAGTTTGATTTTCAACAATAGCATAACCATAGTCGGTAAAAATTAACAAAGGTTGTAGGGCTCCCATTAAAAAGTTAGGGTTGGCTATAGAAGCAACCATCACACTCACAAACAAAATACTCAATTTTTTATTGATTGTATTATCTAAGTCGGGACTATGTAGAATAAAAGAGCTTATCCAGAGTAGTCCTATGATAAAAATGCCAAAAATAAAAGAGATATGAATATTAACCCAAAACAACTGTTGGATGGTTAATAAAATGAGTTGTTTGGTTGTAACCTGTTTTTTTTGAATGACTGTTTGTAGTTGATACAAGGTGTGAGCCATGAAGAGCAACCCAATGCTTTCAGGTCTGACTTCAGCACGCAAAGATAAAAATAGTACAGCTGGTAAACCAATCAACAAACCATAAAAATGAGATGTTTCCTTGACAGTGATCTTGAGAAAAAACCAGAATGCAGTGATTAAAACTAGGATGTTAAAAACATGAATGCCAATAAATCCTACTGCGTGTTCTAGGAAAAAAGTTATCAAGCCAAATAACCAGTGGTGGTTAATAAACTTATTTTCAGGAAGTGTGTAAGAATAAAAATTCTGAGACAACACTGCCAGGTTGCCTGAAACGATCTCTCGACCATTGGCAATGTGCCGTCCAAGATCTTGCGTAGTGAGATCAATAGGTTTCGCCAGGGTAATGGCATAAAATAAAAAAAGTAAAGCGTAAAAAAAATAGTAAATTTTTAATTTAGACATGAAAAATTAGAGTTGAAATGTGCTGGATTTCTCAAGATTCTTTGCAATTTTTTTAGATTTCTCTGGTTTTAAGTTTTAAAAAATTGTTCACAGATTAAAATTTACTATTGTGTGAATGCTAAACAACAGAGGCGGTGCACAATATTACTTATGACGTTTATTTTAAACTTATCTTACTGAGCTTTGTATTATTGCTAGTTTTGTATTATTGCTAGCTCTGTATTATTGCTAGCTCTGTATTATTGCTAGCTCTGTACTATTGCTGACCAGGATTAAAACTGATTATGGCAACTTGCCACTGGGGTGGGTGCACTCTTAACTTTTAACTTTTTGCCTTCATCTCTCTTGCCATCTCTCTTTTAATATCTCTTTCCTTGATTTTTCTCCTTTTTTCATACTCTTTTTTCCCTTTTCCAGCGCCAATCTTGAGTTTTATACGATTACCTTGCAATAAAAACTCTAAAGGCACACAAGCCAACTTCTTGTTATTGGTTAAATCAATTAACTGAAAAATTTCTTTTTTCGAGAGAAGTAGTTTTCTGGTTTGCTTGGGATCATAGTCTTCTAGAGAAGCTTGCTGGTATGGATTGATCCTGGCATTAATTAACCAGGCTTCTTCTCCCATAATCTTAACGTAAGAACCTTCTAGGCTACCTTGTTTCAGTCTTAAGCTTTTAACCTCATAACCAGCTAGAACAATGCCTGCGATCCAGGTTTTTTGAATATCGTAATCATAGTGGGCTCGTCGATTTTTTATCAATAACATGCCATTATTGTATCAGGATTGAAAACTGTTAAGCCAATGTTTAATCAGGATGCTTTACTCAATCGGGACAGCAAATACAATCGACCCGCTGACAGCAAATCCCAGCCCTAGCTGTTCATTGACTACAAGGTGAGTCGCACTTGCTAAAGAGGGATGTGTTATTTGTTTAATAAAATCCCCGTTTGTTGATAACACCACCAGCCGTTTTTTATCTGGCTCTAGCACATACAGATACTGGGTGTTTGCATCTGCAAACAGTCTCGCCGAGCCCTCAAACTCTTCCTCCAAACCAGAAATATCAAACTCCACAGGTTCACCTCTTTCCAGTTTAAAGATTTTGCCTGTGCCATCTACCAACCAAATAAAACCATCCACTGCCATTGAGGTCACTTGATCAAATTTAAGACCTTGTTTATTAGTTAGCCAACCAATGGGCTCTGACAGTCCATCAGAGCGCACAATATAGCGATAAATGTTGCGTTTGTGAGGGTTGAAAACATACAGATAACTTTCAAAAAAATCGATCATGATTGCTTCTCGATCTGAATCGCCCTCACTTTTTAGTTCTTTAAATCCTTCTTCAGCACTCTGGGGATTAACTTCCAAACTGGTAATGCCATTACCTAGTAAGTACAGTTGTTCATCTGAGGCGGTAATATCTTTAGCAACTCCCTCAGGTAAATCTACTAGAGAAAACGCTTTGGTTTGAAGATTAAGTGTGGTCAGTTGTTTTTGCTCGCGGTCAAGAAAAAAAATAGCTGTGTTGTTGATTGCAACTTCAGAGGTAATGAAGTTAGGGACTTGTTCTCTTAGGTCAAAAAATATTTCAAGTTGCGATACCTCGATTATGCCTGAAATTTCTGCAAAAAAATCATGTGCTTGTTGCAACTCCTGATCAAGATACTTTTTTGTAAACCTGTTTCCTGCTAATTTTTTTTGCTCACTAATAATAATGGTTATTGCTTCAGCAGTTTTATCTCTGGCAAGAACAATATCTTGGTTCATTATCTGGCTTGCCTCGAGCAACAGTTGATGGGCATCTGCCAGTGCTGTTTGGGCTTGTTTTTGTTGATTCTGGTAAATTTTTTTAATATATAACGCACTGCCTCCAAGTACCATTATTATAATTAACAAAACTGACAAGAACTTGAAGGTTTTTTTTGAGGTTTTTCTCTCTAAATAAACAGCTCTGTTAAAGGGAAATCTTAATAATTTTTTTTTAAACTTGTTTTTGGTTGAGGTTTGTGTCGGGTTTAGTTTTTTTTTTGAAGATGAGAATATCTTTTTTAAACTTTTTTCATGATAAGTTTTATTATTAGGACTCGATCCTGCTTTTTGCGAGAACTTATCTGATTGGATCACGGGCTCACAATCTTGAGACTCTAAACCTTCCGGTCCAAGATCAGTTTTTTTTTTAACTTGAGAGCTGGCTGTGTTGAGTAGGTTTTTAACGGTTTGAAAAAAAACAACCACGCCTTTTTTAGCGGTTTTACCAATCAATCTTGCTATTTTGTTTATTGATTCAAGATTTATTTTGACTTTTAAATCAGGCTTTTCTTGATCTTCTTGGATCTCTTTTTCTAGAGTTAAATCCTCGCTTTCAGCGAGGCTGCCATCTAAACCCGACTCTTTATTATCAAGCTCGATATCATTGGCTTTTGAATTATTGGCCACTGACTCTGGAAAATCTTGAGAACCGGTCATGCCTTTCTTGCCCACATGAAACAAAAATGATTTCGAGGCTCCTAAAATAATTGACTCATGTTTTACTTTTGTTAACGCCATGGCTGTTAAAGAACTGTCTATCAACATCTCGATTTTTCTTTTAAGCTGAGTTTTAATTTCATTATGTGGCAAAGACTGCTTAAACAACTGTCGCACAGACTGCTCTAGTTGAGTGGCCTGCTGAGTCATTAAGATTAGCTCATCGCCATCTTGAACCGACCCCTGAATTAACTGAGCGGTTTGTTCAGATTTAATCACCACTCCGACCTTATTGTTTCGTTTAAGAATCACCTTGCCTTGATAAACAGCCAAAACCAGTTGATCATTTGATTGAAGATCTGTTTGTGTTTGAGGGTTGTCAGCTAAAGGATCATCGGTTGCTGTTGTTTGAGTAGGTAGCCACAATAAAGCAATCTGTGGTTGGGCCTCCAGTTCTCTGAGTTTTGATAATATATCAAGTAATAAATTGTGGAGTTGACTAATCTTGTTTAAATGAGCGTTATTAATCAACTCGACCACTTCGTGACCAATGTTTTTAGCGTTTTTACCCTTAATTGACAAGGAGCAGGTTAGATCTTGTTCTTGGCTGGTAAAAACATAGGCCCAGCCATCAACTTGCGGAGAGCCGGTAATTGAAACTAGGTTAACTTTTGTCATTCTGTACCTATTTTACCATGTTTGATTGATTTGTGTGAAAAAAGTTAAAGCTTAAAACTCAGAGGTTGGGAATTATCAGTTTACCTCTTGTTGGTTAAATAAAATAATCATTAAATATGGGCGCGTATCTCTTGTTGATTACAAAATAATCATTGTAATTTTTTTAGTTGTCAAAAAATTTTTGTTTAACTTAATGATCGCTTTTTTGTTCAACTGTACAATAAATTTATCAACAAAAGGTTTATCAAAGCAATGCATTTAACTATTTTAAAATCCCAAATCAGCTAGTTTTAGGGTAAAATACAGTTTTCAAGATGCAGATTATTAAACTCATCAGTAAACTCTAAGATGCAGATTATTAAACTCACTCACAATAATCATCAGCAAGTTATTGATCAGGCTATTGCGGTTTTAAAAAACAACGGCTTAATTATTTATCCCACTGAAACTGTTTATGGCGCTGGCGTAGACGCCTGCAATCAGGTTGCGGTTGCAAAACTGCTTCGCTATAAAACTCGGCGTGAGGGGAAACCTTTATCTATTGCGGTAGCAAGTCAAGAGATGGCAAAAAAATATGTGAAGGTCAACGAACAGGCGCAAAAACTTTATGATAAGTTTTTGCCTGGTCCTTACACTATTATTTCCAAAGGCAAACAAACCTTAGCTCAAGGAGTAGCGTCAGAGTTTAACACGGTTGGTGTCCGTATTCCTCAACATCAACTTATTTTAGAGTTAGTTAATCAGTATGGTCGCGCGATTACTGCCACCTCTGCCAATGCTTCAGATAAAAAACGACCTTACTCAGTGGACGATATTCTTAACAACCTCTCTCTTAAACAAAAAAACTTGATTGAGTTGATTATTGACGCTGGCACTTTGCCACGCAATGAGCCGTCAACAGTGATTGACACCACCTTGTCCACGCCTTTAACTTTGAGAGGTGAAGGCGTTAAAAAAAAGGCAAATCATAGCCAGCCACTTATATTTGTTAGTCATAGCGAACAGGAAACCAGAGATATTGCTGGCAAAATTTTGTTCAAATACTGGGAACAAATCAAGCAACGTGGTTTAGTTATTGGCTTAACTGGCGAGCTGGGGGCAGGTAAAACAATCTTTGCCAAAGGCATCGCAGATTTTTTACAGATAAAAGATATCATCACCTCGCCAACTTACACCTATCTTAAGGAGTATTCTTATGATCGGTATCAAGTCAGGGGTTGTTTTCACCACTTAGATTTGTGGAGGCTTGATCAGACGCAAGATGCTCAATTCTTACAGATTGAGCAGTTATTGGCAAAAAAAAACGTGATTGCTTTTGAGTGGTGGAACCACACAAAAAAATTATTACCTCAAGTTAAGCCTGATATAGAGGTGGAGTTAAAGGTGTTAACAACAGAAAAGCGTCAACTAAAAGTTTATGAGAAATAAATATGTTTTTGACGATCAGACTAAAAAACTGCCATTAATCTTGGGCATTGATACTTCTTGTGATGAAACCAGTGCCTCGGTAACTTTAGGCAGAATGGTGTTGTCCAACGTGATCGCTTCTCAAACCAATATTCATCAGCCCTATGGCGGAGTTTATCCCAGTTTAGCTAAACAAGCTCATCAGGAAAAGATTATGCCAGTAATCAGGTTGGCTTTAAAACGAGCTGGTGTAGATTTTGTTCAACTTGATGTTATTGCTGTCACCTTAGGTCCGGGTTTGGCACCGGCTTTAGAGGTTGGCATTAATCAGGCAAAAAAACTTGCTCATAAGTGGCACAAACCTTTAATCACGGTTAATCATGTTGAGGCACACATGTTGTCAGTGCTATTGCAAAGAAAAAGCCAGCAAATGAGTATAAAAAAATTGTTAAGAGAACGAACCGGTCATCCAAATATTTCTATTAACTATCATCAACAGCCTGAGCCAGCAATCTTTCCTGTTTTAGGACTGGTTTTGTCTGGAGGACACTCTCAATTTGTGCAGATTAATAATTTTGGTAATTATGAGGTTTTAGGAGAAACGATTGATGATGCAGTGGGTGAGGCTTTGGACAAGGTTGGTCGTATGCTTGGCTTGGGTTATCCAGCAGCACCGGTAATGGAGAAGTTGGCTAGGCAAGGAGATCCTGATAAGTTTAAGTTCCCTTTACCCTTGACAACGGTCAATGATTTTAACCTGAGTTATTCAGGATTAAAAACAGCAGCGCATCGGCTGATTAAATCATTGGAGGCAGAAAATAAACTTACTCAACAAACGATCCTGGATCTTTCAGCCAGCTTTCAGCACGCTGTGTTTAGACATCTGGCATATAAGTTGAATAAATTACTAGAACATAGAAAGCAAAAAAATAAACAGCAACAAGGTAAGCTGAAAAAAGATCAGCTACGAAAAAACGAGCAACAAAAAGATAAACAGTTTTTTTCTCAAGTTTGGTTAGGCGGTGGAGTCGCGTCTAACATTAATTTACGCCAAACTATACGCCGTATCTTGAGGCCTTATAATATTGAGTTGCAAACACCCTTTGAAAAAAGATTATGTGGCGATAACGCTGCCATGATTGCCTTAACCGCAGGCTATAAAATGAGTTATACCCGGAAAAATTATCTACAAGCACAACTCAAAGATCTTGATCGAAAGCCAAGTTGGCGCATTTAACATTTTTGACTTTTGGTCAACATCCTTGATTTTTACTTTGATTTTTAACTTTTTGCTTTATAATCTAGATACTTATGAAAATAAGACACAATCAAAAGCTCACCCTTTGTTTTAACACTGATGAGTTAAGTGATACTGAGGAAAATCTCGAAACCAAGTTTGATTTATTTGTTCAATCGCGACGCGTTAAACAGATTAGTTCTGCTTTAGACAAGATCATGGTTCGTGCTCAAAATAAGGAATCTTTGAAAATGATGCAGAATCAGGAGTTTGTGAATGATCTGTTGGATGAGCTGTTAGACGACTCTTTATTAGTGTTGGACGGTGTACGACTCGATGGAGAAACAATGGATATGTCAATGAAATTATTAAGTGATATTAAGAGGACAATCGGTGTTATTCAGCAAGCAGTGGATGACCGAGAGGATCAGCTTAATTAAATAAAATTTTTCATTTTTTGCAGTCTTGACATTTTTTTAGCAGTCTTATAATATAACTGCTAGTAACTTCAATTTTCTTAGAACCAATTTTTACATCGTCTTTAAAAATTATTATCTATACAAGAAAGGTGCTTGAATGAAAGCTATTAAACCTTCTCAACTCAAACCAAATAATGGTTATGTACTTGTAGAACCGGAACAACTCGAAACAAAAACAAGATCCGGAATTTATCTCCCTGAATCCGAAGATGAAAAACCTCAGCAAGGTAAGGTTTTAGCCTGTGGTGGTTCTATTTGGGAAAATGGAGCAAAAGAGCTGAAATGTCCAGTTAAAAAGGGTGATGTGGTTATTTATAAAAAATGGGGTGGTAATGACTTTAAGATTGATGATCTAGAATATCAGTTTTTAAAGTTTGATGATATTTTAGCGGTTGTTGCACAATAAACATTTAAATCACTAATCACTTATTAATATAAAGGAAAATTATTATGGCAAAACAACTTTTATTCGGCGATGATGCCAGACAAAAAATGCTTGTCGGAATCAATAAACTAGCCAAGGCAGTGACAACTACTTTGGGCCCTAAGGGTCGCAATGTGGCCTTGGACAAATCTTGGGGTGCGCCCAATGTTGTTCATGATGGAGTCTCGGTGGCAAAAGAGATCGAGCTTGAGGATAAGTTTGAGAATATGGGCGCTCAATTGGTAAAAGAAGCAGCTTCTCAAACCAACGAGGTTGCTGGAGATGGCACCACCACTGCTACCTTGTTAGCACAAAAAATGAGTGCCCTAGGTATGAAACATGTCACAGCCGGCACCAATCCAATGATTATGAAACGTGGTATTGATAAAGCAGTGGCAGAGGTGGTTAAAGAAGTGCGCAAACTCTCTAAGCCGGTTAAACAAGAAGACTGGAAGAAAGTCGCCACTATTTCAGCGCAAAGTGAGGAGATCGGCGAAAAGATCGCAGAAGCGTTAAAACTGGTGGGTAAAGATGGCGTGGTTGAGGTTGAAGAAGGTAAAACCATGGAGATCACGATTGATCACAAAGAGGGTATGGAGTTTGATAAGGGCTATGCCTCTCCTTATTTTGTGACCGATAGTGACAGTATGGAAGCAGTCATGGAAAATCCTTATCTGTTAATCACAGATCAAAAGATCGCTTCAATTAAAGATGTTTTACCCTTGTTAGAAAAAGTTGTTAACGCAGGCAAGTCATTAGTGATCATTGCTGATGATATTGAAGGCGAGGCTTTAACCACCTTGGTGGTAAACAAGCTACGTGGCACTTTTAAAGCTTTGGCGATCAAGGCTCCTGGATTTGGTGACCGGCGTAAAGAAATGCTGGAAGATATTGCGATCTTAACTGGTGGGAATGTTATTACCACCGAGGCTGGTCGCAAGCTAGAAGATACAGATTTAGATGACTTGGGCCAGGCTGACACGGTCCGCGCAAATAAAGACACCACGAGAATTGTTGGTGGCAAAGGGACTCAGACTGATATTGATGCCAGAGTGTCTCAAATTGAGGCGCAAATCGAGCAGTCAACCTCTGAGTTTGATACTGAAAAACTGGAAGAGAGAAGAGCCAAGCTCACTGGCGGTGTGGCTGTCATTCAAGTCGGCGCTAATACCGAGGTAGAGATGAAAAATCTTCAAGAAAGAGTTAAGGATGCGAAAGAGGCAACCAAAGCCGCGATCGAGTCAGGTATTATTCCTGGTGGCGGTGTGACCTTTGTTCAGGCAGCTAAAGCTTTGACAGACATTAAAACTGATAGCGATGACGAAAGAACCGGGGTTGAGCTTGTTAAGTCAGTTTTAGATGAGTCGATCAGAATGCTCGCCACAAACTCCGGGGTGGATGCTGGCTGGGTGTTAGGTCAAATTAAAGACAAAGATGATCCCAACTGGGGTTTTAATGCCTTAACCAACCAGTTTGAGGATTTGGTTAAAGCTGGAGTAATCGAACCAGCTAAGGTCGCCATTGCTGCCTTGGAGAACTCAGCCTCAGTAGCCTCAATGATCTTAACCACAGAGTGTTTAGTGACCGATGCTCCTGAGGAAAAAGAGGAACCTTCAGCACCAGCAGGTATGGGTGGTATGGGGGGAATGATGTAGAAAGAAATTTTTAAGTAATATAAAAACAGGAGAGCCTACACTCTCCTGTTTTTTTATCAAACAAACCTGAATAAGTTTGCGAAATCTTTATTAAAGAATATTAATCTGAAGTTAAGGGTTATAAAATTTTTAAAGTTAAATCTTCTATGTTTGAGAGCATTTTTTGTCCGCCAGCTGCTGCGACACCGGTTTTTTCTCGATCAAAAATTAATGAAGTTTGACCAACCTGATTAGCTGTTGCAGATATTTTCAAGATTAACAACGGTTGAGTCAAAACCACCTTTTCTTCAGGGTTTCTTAATAGAACAGTGTTAATCGTGCCAGTCTCGGTTGAAACTTGATTGACTAAAAAAGAACCAAAACTACTATCGTGGATTAACCCAACTTGGCTTAAAACTAGCGGATCAAACTTTATCGCAAACTCCACTCCATCAGGAACAACATCGGTTTCAAGCCAGACCTCAGCTTGAATTAACTCTCCCTTAAGATAACTTTTTTTTGTGCTAGTAATACTTAACTTTGCGGTTTGTTCAATATTTGGCTGAATTGATTCACTAATTTCATTTAAATCTGTGTGAACTGAAGTGATGTTGCGCATACTTTCCTCAATCTTTAAACGAGATATCAACTCCTCTTCAGATAGAAGTTCTTCATCAGTTGCCTGATCCATAACCAAGGAACGATTTGTTAGCTGGTTAAGATCAACAACTTTATACTTGATAATTAGAAAAAAACTTAGACACACCAACACTACAAGTAAACCGGTTAAAATAAAGAAATATTTTTGTTTATTAAAAACACTTCCTGTTAATTTATTGTCATTGTTTTCCTTTTGACAAAAAATTTTCTTAAATAAACTTTTTTTTTGTTTCACATACCTCTCATTGGAAACTTGATTAGATTGAGTAATGTTTTGTTTATGCACAGTGTTTTTAATATTAGATTTATAATTGTTTATTTAAAAACAAAAATTTTTTTGCACAAGAAAAAAGTTTTGTGTGACCCTATAACAGACTATTGATATGCTTTTGTCATCAAAGACTCGGTAAAGCCTCTCCTCATTAGTCTTAAGTCTATATTGTCAACCTGTCCTGTGAAATTAATATCAGCTCTTTGAATACAGGCATAATCACGACGGTTATTAAGACAAGACAGAATAAATGAGTAATCATAAATGTTAACCGCACCATCTTGTGTATTTTTATCCTGTCCTGAAATAGGTAGGTCACCAGCTAATAAGGGGACCTTTGACAGGTTTAAGTTATGACTACGACCTGTTGCGAGCCAGATAAATTTATCTTGTTTCGCTTGAGCATAAGACTTATAACCACTTGCACCAACCGAGGCCCTGATTAACTCCTTAACAGTACAGTTGCCATCAGCCTTATCATCGGTAAAGCAGAACCGCATGTCTAAATGTTTGGGACCTTTCAGCATGATCATATAGGGACCAGAGGGAAGATCCTGATAAACAAGGTCTTGTTTGGTTTGATAAACTTCAGAATCTGGTTGGTAAACAAAGGTTGCTTGTCTATGAACCGGTAAATTTTTGACATTGATCAAAAAAACTGCAATCTCAACCTCTTTATTAACATCAAGCGGATGGAAACGGTTTAAACCCTCAACATAAGGCACTCCATCTAAAGAAATAATGAGATTTAATTTAATCTCTCCACTACTTGAAGGTGTAGCTCCAGAAGTGGGCCTGGGCGACGCACCTGAAGTAGAAGTAGGAGTAGGAGTAGCTTTAGGGGTATAGGTGCTGTTAACATCAACATTTTTTTCAATTAAGTATCTTCTCTGGACAATATCATTGTCGCTTTCAGGGTTAATAAGAGCAAACCTCTCTTTTTCACCATTAGGATCAGTTAAACCAACATAGATATCATAGGCTCCAGTTAAGTTTGCATTAAGATTGAAAACTGCATCTTGAGTCGTAGTAAAAAAATGATTTATAGGAACCCAGGTGTTGGTTGGAGGTTGAATCTCAATTTCCTGATAGTGAGCAACTGTATTGTTTTTTTCTAGTTCGAGAAAAAGTTTATAAGATGAAGTTTGCCACTTCTCTCCAATTTTTAACGGTGCAGTTAAGGGAATACTACCCTCATTGTTCCATGTTAATTTTAAACGCAGGTTTTTATTTTCTAGGCTTATTATTTCATGTTCGGCTAA
The DNA here is from genome assembly GCA_964502565.1 of uncultured Pseudomonadales bacterium. Classification (GTDB taxonomy): domain Bacteria; phylum Patescibacteriota; class Microgenomatia; order UBA1400; family PJMF01; genus CAYVBW01. The sequence goes on along the minus strand of CAZCXA010000001.1, from coordinate 62,803 downwards.
CCTAATTTGGGAAGCAAATTTTCTCGCCAGGTACTCATTTGTTTCAGTTTGATTGGGGATGTCATAAGAATAAAGGCAGTAATAACTGATTGATTCTTGCGCTAATGAAGCCTCATAAGTTTGAAAATAGTTTTTTCCACAAACATCTCCTGGATTAAAAGCTCCACTAGCTGTACTTAGCCACGGTTCTTGACCACATTTGGTCTTAGCCAAAGACCCTTTACATATGGGATCAGTTATCTCTGACCTAAGTCCACAGGAATTCTCATAACTTGCACCTAACCCAGCAGATTTATACATCACTCTCATTCCATAGCGATCAATTAATTGATTAAGAGAGGTATAATTTGCCTCCCGGTGAGCACCAGTGCCACCAATCATCATGACTGATTTTGTAGGAAATGCTGATAAATATGTTTGAATTACTTCATTCACACCCCTGTTAAATGCCACACCTAAACAGGTCCAGTCTGTGTCGCTACAACCAGCAGCTCTAGCAAAACTAGTAAGCTGATCATCAGGCACCCATAAATGAGTGCTTCCCCAAATACCCCCTGCAGAGGGCTCAAAATACTCAACGGTGTCCAGAACACCAGCATCCTTAAACTCTTGATTCAGTAGAGATAAAAACTTTTTAAGTTTATCCTGATATTTTTTACCCCAGGGAGCAGGATAGAGTCTGTATTGGGGCGTGTTGCCTTTCCAGCGGACAAAGGCTCTTATGATTTCTATTTGGTCAGTGCTGGGATCATCATCATGAGCATTAATCCATTGAGGAATAGAGTTAATCATGTCATCTCTGCCAGGCTCTTCATAAATCATGACATGTATATAGGCTTTTTTACTTTTTTGTTTAAGAGCTTTTAACTGGTTGATTAAGTGGTTGGTTTTTTCTCGGTCTAACTGATTGTTATTAAGAGGTTGAAAATCGCCCCACTTAATTATTATTCCTCCGCCCTTAATATACACCTCATCCCCAGCTTCAGTAATTGAATGGCACTGAAAGATGCCCTGGTGTGGGTTATGCACAATTCTTCCCTGATGAGTTTGTTGAGCCTCGAACTCAAAACTGGTTTCCTTTTTAACTTGATAAGAGAAGATCAAGACCAAGGCAGTTAAAACAACAAGAGAAAATATCAACAGAAGTTTGGTTTTTTTTTGTTGCACGCTGAACATGTAAGTTTAGGCTCAATAATGAGGAATATTTAATCACTGACCAGTCAGTATTTTTTTTCAAAAAAAATTTGTTGCGGGACTAGGAGTCGAACCTAGCCTGCAAGATTATGAGCCTTGCGTGCACCGTACACTATCCCGCGTTGTTGAATTGGGTTGTTTCAAAGGTTTATTATACAAGATAATATTTGGTATAATCAACCAACGGTATTTTTTTGGTTAATCATCAGTTGAACTGTCTGTTTAAATAAAATACATTTTTTCTTTAAAATCAATTATCAATATTTTTTTCAAGATTGATTTAGGTGATTTTTTATGGCAGGGTAGCTCAGTTGGTTAGAGCATCGGATTCATAAACCGAAGGTCGTGAGTTCAAGTCTCACCCCTGCTACAAGTTTTAAGAGAGTGAAGCTTTGTTAAATACTTCTTAGGTTTTTCAAGATTCTTCAATTTTTCACAAGGAGTGTGAAAAATATTAATTTTTTCACCACCTTTTCTTCTTGTGGTGGTTGTGGCTGTTTTTGTGTGATAAAGGAGTTTTTTACTGCTTGCCTATCTCGAGCACTTTTTTCCACTGTTCAAAAACTGTTTTTTGCGGGATCGGATCTTGTTTTTTTTGTTCAAGAACAATATCAGGGAGTTTGATCAATATTTCATTGTTTTTCTGTCTTAGCAACTCATTTCTTGTAATTTTTTCTTGAACAAAAGGATGCTGAAACTGGTTTAATAACGCCTTGTCCTTTGCTGTATCCTGTTTTACTTTTTCATACGCCAGTTGGGCACTTTTTAAGTTTTCTTGAGATAGGGAAAGCCTTTTTAGATTATTGCGTAGACTAAAAATTGCAATAATTACCAAAACAGTGGTCATAAGAATAGCTAGGGGGTGATACACTATGTTCTTCATCTATTAAATCTTACTCTAGAAAATTTTCTATATTATGTTATTATAAGCTACGTTGCTTATATCTTATAGATAAATATTATTGGAATAATTTCACAATTTAATACTTTTCTATCTACTCATTATATTATATTTACACATTAGGAAGATTCTAGTATGGCTATTTCTCTAACAGTTGCACAACAAAAATATCGTCAATATTTAGAGTCAAACGGCAAGGCCACGGCTACAGTGATTGCTTATGTTAAAGACTTAGAACAGTTGGCTGAGTATGCTCTAGATCAAGGGAAGGAACTGGCTTCGGAAGTTACTCATGAAGATATCAATCAATTTAAGGAGCTACTAAAGAGTCGGCGCTATGCTAATAAATCGATCTCTAGAAAAATCAACTCGATAAAATCTTTTTTTAGATTTTTAGAGAACGAAGGTTTAGTTGAGAACAATCCTGCCTCTGAAATTTCACATCCTAAATTCGAGCAAAAACCATCTCGTTTTTTATCAAAAATGGAGTACCGAGCTCTGCGAGATGCTTGTCGGTCAGATGTTAGAATTTTTGCTGTGGTAGAGTTACTTTTGCAAACAGGAATGCGCATTAGTGAGTTAGCAAACCTAAAAACCGATGATGTAGATCTGGAAAGAGGTATTATTCAAGTTCAACCCTATAAGAGCCGAGGTGGTCGAAAAGTACCATTGAATAAAGCAGCTAAACAAGCATTGATGGATTATTTAAAAGTACGTCCTAGAGCTAAGGAAAAATGCATCTTTTTAACCAAGACTTGCCGTCCCTTTTTAGTAAGAAATATCAGAGCAGCCATTAATCGTCATTTTAAGCTTGCTGGTATTCAGGATGCTATTGTTAATGATCTGCGCAACACCTTCATTGTTGAGCAGTTGAGAGCTGGCACGCCTTTGGTATATGTATCACAGTTAGTAGGTCACAAACGTATCACTACTACTGAAAAATATTTACAGCTAATCGACGATCATCAAGAAATTTCTCCTGAAATTGAGATTGAAGAACTGTAAGAAAAGTTATGCAGTTTTTACCAGTTGTTGTGTTCTTGCAACTTGGTAACTGTACAACTTGGCAACTGTTGATTTTAAATTTACCTTTTCTTTTTTTCCTAACTGGCTACAATATATCTCATATATTCAAGTTATTTTTAAAGAATGTCGTCTTTAACTAAAAACTCATCACCGCAACAAGTATTTTCTGGCATTAGAGCAACAGGACACCTTCATCTAGGTAACTACTTGGGAGCAGTAAAAGGTTTTCTTGAGTTGCAAAACAACCCAAAATATAAATGTATTTTCATGGCGGTTGATCTGCACACCATTACCACTCCGTTTAATCCGAAAACATTACCTCAGGCAACTAAAGACATTATTTTAGATTACTTGTCAGTTGGGTTAGATCCTAACAAAGCCATTATTTCTGCTCAGTCATTAGTGCCTCAGCACACCTATTTGATGTTTCTTTTTTCTTCTGTCATGACTGTGGCGCGCATGCAACACTTGCCAACCTTTAAAGAAAAAGCAACTCAGTATCCACAAGATATTACCATGGCTTTACTTAACTATCCGATTTTAATGGCTGCTGACATCTTGGTTTATAAAGCAGAGTTAGTGCCGGTCGGCATTGATCAAGAACCTCATCTAGAGGTTGCTCGTGAAGTAGCTCGCAAGATGAATCAGGAGTATGGAACAAGCTTTCCTGAACCACAAAGGTTTGCTACTTCAGGAGAATATGTGCCTTCGCTTAAAGGTAGTGGCAAGATGAGTAAGTCGGTTGAGGGAAGTTATATCAACTTAACTGATGATTTAGCAACTATTCAACAAAAGTTGGCTGGGGTGCCTACTGATAGCGGACAGGGAAAGATTGAAAAACTTGTTCAAACAAACGAGGCCAAAACAAGTGTTCATCATAAAAAATATCTAGACCAGCAAACCCAGCAGGTCTCAGAAGGAGTAGCTAGCTTATTACAGATGGTTAGATTATTCCAAGGTGAGGAAAAGTTTGATTATCTTGAAGAACAGTACCAAGGTTCTGGTATTCGATACCAAGAATTAAAACAAGAATTAGCTCAAGTAATTTTTCAAGAACTAGAGCCTATTCAAGAAAAACGCCAACAGTTAGTAGCTCAACCTGATTATATCGAAGAAGTAATCCTTGATGGCGCAAACAAAGCTAAAGCTATAGCCCAGCAGACCCAGCAAGAAGTTATGGGCTTGATGGGACTGGGGATAAAGGATAGAATTCAAAACTCATAAAACTAAATAAATAAAACTTTACAACTCGAAATAATTGCTAAAACAGAAGCTCAAGAATCATATGACAAAGAACAACTCCAACTCACCAAAAGATCAGTTAAACAAGCAACAGTTTAAGTTTCTAAAAGGTAAAAAATTGCCTGAAAAAGATGTAAAAACGAAAAATAATACTCCTAATAAAGATAAAAAATATCTTAAGGAAAGAAAAGATCAAAAATATATTAAACAGTTTGAGTTTAAGGTTGATCTGAATAAATTTTTTAAGAAAGGTCTTGTTTATATCATCTTGATATTTTTATTTTTACCGTTTTTAATCTCTTTATTTACTGGAGGCGTTGAAACCATCAGCCTCAGCCAGTTGGTGAGAGACGTGAGAGAGGAAAAGGTGGACAAGATCATGGTGGCTGGCAACGAGCTCAGGATTTTGTATAAAGATGAAGAGCGTAAGATTGCCCTCAAGGAAACCGATCAAGAGGTGTTAACCGTATTAAGCACATCAGGATTAGATATTACAGAGGTTGATTTGTTAGTTGAGGATGTAAGCCTGGGACAAATGTTTTGGGAACTAGTATTAAACCTCTTACCATTGTTAGCCATTATCGTAGTTTTTGCGCTAATTATGCGTCAGGCTAAAGGCGCACAGGATGGTTTGTTAGGTTTTAGTCAGTCTAAAGCAAAAGTTTTTATTAAGGGCAAACAGGATATCAAGTTTGATGATGTTGGAGGCATGGATGAAGCTAAAAATGAACTGCAAGAGATTGTTGACTTCTTAAAACATCCTGATAAATATTTAAAGGTTGGGGCAAGAACTCCCAAAGGCGTGCTCTTGGTTGGTCCTTCGGGAACAGGTAAGACTCTTCTTGCCAGAGCTGTGGCAGGAGAGGCGAATGTCCAGTTTTTATCGATTGCTGGTTCTGAGTTTATGGAGATGTTGGTTGGAGTAGGTGCCTCGCGCGTGCGCGATCTTTTTGATACAGCCAAAAAATTGGCTCCTTCTATTATTTTTATTGACGAGATTGATGCGATTGGGCGCACGCGCGGTATGGGTTATGCCGGCGGCCATAATGAACGAGAGCAAACCTTGAATCAAATCTTGGTTGAGATGGATGGCTTTGAAACCAATGACAACGTGATTGTCATGGCTGCCACAAACCGAGGAGAACTACTAGATTCAGCCTTGATTCGCCCCGGTAGGTTTGATCGTCGAGTACAGGTTGATCTACCAGATTTAGAAGAAAGAAAGTTTATCATAAAAATTCATGTCAAAGGCAAGCCAATGGCTTCTGATTTAAGCTTAGCCAATATTGCCAAAAGCACGGTTGGTTTTTCTGGAGCTGATCTGGAAAATATGCTTAACGAGGCTGCTATCAGGATTGCGCGCGAAGGTCGCAGTGAGATTGTGATGGAAGATATTGAGGAAGCTTCTTTAAAGGTTAAACTGGGTCCAAGCAAAAAGCGTTTACAAAATGAACTTGAGCGCAAGATGACTGCTTATCATGAAGCTGGTCACGCGGTTTTAGCCCATGTCCAGCCGTTTTCAGATCCAGTGCACCGAATCTCGATCGTGTCACGAGGCCGAGCTTTAGGATACACCTTTACTCCACCAGAAAGAGATAAACTACAAACCACTAAATCAGAATTAGAGGGCAAGATTGTTGAGATGTTAGGCGGTAGAGCTGCAGAGTTAATCAAGTTTAATGAGCAAACGATTGGTGCCAGTAGTGATATTGAACGAGCGACTCGCATTGCGAGAGCAATGGTAGTTGAGTATGGCATGAGTAGTTTAGGGCCGATGAACTTTGGACCTCAATATGAGAACTCAGATTATGACAAGATGTGGGGTGAGCCGTTTAAGATCTCAGATCAACTTCAAGAAAAGGTTGATATCGAGATCCAAAAGATCATTAGTCAGGCTTTAAAAAAGAGTGAGGATTTTTTGAGAAAATATGAGGCAGAACTAGACAAGGTCGCAGAAAAGTTACTAGAACTTGAAACCTTGGATGGTGAGCAGTTTGAGAAGATCATAGGTTTTGCCAAGATAAAGTAAAAGTGAAAATCTCGAACGAGCTTAACCATCGGACATAAGTTTTATTGTGTAGCTTTTTACTTTTTAACCACCTTTTTATTGCAACTATATTTTCAATTTTATTGCAACTATATTTTCAATCTTTAACTTGACACCATGAAGCGCCCCATCTTTCTTCTTTTTGACGGTCACGCCGTCATCTACCGCGCCTTTTATGCTTTGCCCAAACTAACCGACCCTCAGGGTAGAGTGGTTAATGCAGTATATGGTTTTACCAGGATTTTATTGACAGCGATAAACGAGTTTCAACCAAAATACTTAGCAGTGAGTTTTGATCATCGCAAACCAACTTTTCGTCATAAAGAGTTTAAAGATTACAAACTCCAGCGTCCAGAAATGCCTGATGAGCTTCAGCCACAAATTCCGCTGGTAAAAGAAGTTGTGACCGCGCTTAATATTCCTCAATTTGAACAAGAAGGTTATGAGGCAGATGATTTAATCGGCACCCTGAGTTATTTACTAGATCATGATCCAAAAAAATTAAAAGCAGACAAGGATCTCTTATCAATCGTGGTTACAGGAGACAAAGATCTGTTGCAAATTGTTGATGACAACACTCATGTTTGGTTACCAGGTCGAGGTAAAAAGCAGGACAAAGAGTATGATGCGCAGGCGGTTGAGGCTGATTTGGGTATCAAACCCAGCCAGGTAGTTGATATGAAAGCTTTAATGGGCGATGCTTCTGACAATATTCCTGGTGTTAAAGGGGTTGGTCAAAAAACTGCTGTTGCCCTGTTAAATGAGTTTGGTGATTTAGATGCTATTTATCAGGCTGTTGAACAGATTGAATCTGGTAAAAAACAGTCGGCTGGTTTGCTAAAAGGAGGTGTGTTAGAAAAGTTAATAACCGGAAAAGAGTCTGCCTACTTGAGTAGAAAGTTAGCCGAGATTGATCATACTGTTGATTTAGAGATTGATTTAAGTTGTTGTCATGTGAACAGTTATGATAAAGAACAAGCAATTAAACTGTTTAAAGAGCTGGATTTCAACTCTTTGATAGAGCTGTTGCCAGGCGATCAGTTTGAGGTAGATGTCCAAGAAAGTTTGTTTTAGTTTTCTAAATAATAGCTTAATGTTTTAATGTCACAAAACTCGGTTAAAAAACCTTTAAACTCTCCAAGAGAGGTTTTAATACATGATTTTTTGCGCGAGTATGGTGGCGCCGAGCGGGTTTTAGAAACTTTGCATAAAATGTTTCCCTCAGCGCCAGTTTATGTTGCCTTTTTGGACAAGCACGCGCTCGGCGCCCATTGGTCTCGATTTCAAAACTGGGATATTCGCCAAACTTGGTTTGCCAAGATTCCTTTGCATAATAAGTTATACTCTCCTTTGCGTTTTTTAGCGCCTCGCGCTTTTCAGTCCCTTGATCTGTCAGAATTTGATATTATCATTTCTTCTTCCAATGCCTTTGAGGCTAAGGCGATTAAAACAAAAAACAAGAATCATCTTTGCTACTGCCACACACCACCGCGGGCTTTATATGGGTATTCCACCATGTCAAACTGGAAAAAAAATCCGGTTATTAAACTTTGTGGCAACATTATTAATCATTACATGAGGGTTATTGACTTTAAACATGCTCAACAGGTTGATCGGTTTGTTGCCAACTCGCCAGAAACTCAGCAAAGAATCAAGAAATTTTACAAGCGTGATTCTCAGGTCATTTATCCACCGGTGAGCTTGCCAGTATCAGCCTCAAGCTTATTAAAGATAAAACAAGATTCTGCACAAGATTTTTATTTATATGTGGGGCGCTTGGGTTTGCAAAAACATCCAGAACTGGCTGTTAAAGCTTGTGATAAGTTAGCTGTTAAGCTCAAGGTAGTGGGTACTGGCCAAATGTTAGATGATCTGAAAGCCATTGCGAGTGAGAGGATTGAGTTTTTAGGTGCGGTTGATGATGAGGAGCTGGCTAGGCTTTGCGCAAGTGCCAAGGCTTTGCTATTTCCAGTAGAGGATGAAGATTTTGGTATTGTGCCAATCGAGGCGATGCTGGCAGGTACTCCAGTAATCGCGCATTGTTCTGGTGGTCCGCGATACACAGTTCAAGATAAAGTTAATGGCATACTGTTTAAGGATTTAACGGTTGCTGGGTTGGTAGAGGCGATCAAACGGTTTAACAAGTTGTATAAAAGTTTTATTCCGAAAAAAATTCAGCTTAATGCTCAGAAATATTCTCAGGAAAACTTTATAGAACAGATAAGTTTGTTATGTAAAAAAATGATTGTGGCAAACTCAAGCAAAAGTTAACTTTTTTTCCACTGGAGTTTGAGTTCTTTTAGTTGGCTACTCTTAATACTAAATATTTTTATTTTTTAACAAGTTCTCCATATACCACTGTATTTGGCATCATGTGAACCTCGGTTCTGAGCCTTGGTTCATTTGTTGTCAATGGAATGCTTTCCTGTTTTCCGTCTAGATATTCTAGGTTTAAATTATACTCTCCAGCAGGAATATTGGTAAAGGTGATCGGCACGACTTCATAACGATGATAGCTCCGATCCGCATTAGCCATTACAAAATCAATATTATCTCGATCATTTCGCGTGGCAATGGCTTTTACCCAACTACCCAGACCTGTGATATATAATTTTTGATCTCCAATCTTGTTTAATAGACGTAAGGCATAATATCTGGGTTTAGGTTGAGAACCAAAATCCTGATGTGTTAATAATCCCCATCTGCCCCAGTGAGACTGATTATTCGGGTCCTTACCATCTTGAATTTCAAACACAAATGCACGATCAACAAGTTGATTTAAGACAATGGCACCCGCAACCGCGTGTGCAGCGCCATAAGTATTGTCATAGGCAGGGTGGTTTTCACTATCAGGACCCCATTCTGTAACATGTAGTTTTAATCCTCTGAGTTGTGGATAGCGCGCCAACCATGTCTTAGCTTGCTCTAGATCGTTTTCAAAAATATCTAGGTTATGGTTGTAGCGATGCCAAGAAAAAAAATCGAGTTTTAAATTATTGTTGATGGCGTGTCTAGCGAGAGCATGGAACCAGTTTTTGAATAACACCGTGGTACCAGGACCTCCTAAATAAAAGTTTTTAACATGAGGTTGACGCTGAGCTGCCTGCGCCCCTAAGGCTGCATAAGAATACATAGTTAAGTAGTTTTTGTTGCCATAAGTTTTCCAGTTACCAAATAAATCAGGTTCATTCCAAACTTCGTAATAAACATCCTCAATCCCACGCGTACCAGAAATGTGTTCAACTGTTCGTTGGATCGTTATTTGCCAGTCTGTCCAATGATGAGGCAAATCCACGATATCACCTTGAGAAATAGTTGCAGGCATATAGCTTAGCGCTATGTAGGGCTTGGCACCAACTGCTAAAATATCATTCAAGATTAAATCAAGTTTGGAAAAATTAAAACTTAGATTTTGCGGAGAACCTTGCACAATATCATAAAAGCTAAAGATGTGGTCAAGACGAATATATTCAGGATTAAGCGCACTAACCTTATTGTTGATATCGGTCATACGCCAGTCATGACTTTCGCCCCCTTGAGCCAGGTTGAGCCAAGAACGATTCAGCGGTCCCACAACTGCTTGACCATCAATAACGATATTGGCGGGATTACTCATGGCTTGTGAAAAAAAATCACGAATGGTATCAAAACGAGAGACGCTAACCATAATCACGATACTGAAGATAATGAAAAGAAAACTGCCGATTAAGGTTTCTTTTTTTCGATTTGGATAAGGTTTAGGCATGAATTCTAAAAAGATTTAATAAAAAATATTTTTTTGAAAAGATATGTTGGGTAATGCAGTCGTATTTTGGTTTATACTGATAAGCGGAGACATACTGAGAAGATATTGTTATAAAAAATAGAAAAATTGGCTAAAATTATCCAGCTGATGATAAGACAGACTGAACTTGAAGATAGCTCCATTGTTTTTATGAAAATACTTATTTTAGTATATATGATTTAATAGAAATTCAAAAGTTATAAGTTAAGATTAAGAATAGAAATTTAAAATTAAAGGAGTTGTGTTTTTTAAGTAAATAATATTAAAAAACATTTTGTTTGTTTTTTTGAGCTTAAAGCCTCTCTCGTCAACTTTTTAAAAAAATGTTATAGTAGTTACATCTCATTAATTTAGTATTCATAAAACAATCTTTTAACATCCATGAAAACAAGATTAAAACTGCCCATTTTAATAATAAGTTTTTTATCATTTGCGGTTGTTGCACACGGTTTTGTTAAACCAGCTTTAGCTGCTAGACTGTTGTTCTCTCCCAGTACCGGCACCATCGCTGGAACAACCGAGATTGAGGTAAGAATTGACACAGAAGGCGCAGAAGTAGACTCTGCAGTAGCCATAGTCACCTATAATACCGATCATGTTAATATTGTTGGCATTACTGCTAATGATTTTTTTGACAACATTAGCACAGATACTACCGTTGCCGGTGAGCTGGCAATTACTGGTACTTTAGGCTTAGACAAAACCAGCGGAGTGACCGGCAGTGGCAAGATGGCAACAATTACCGTTAGTCCCAAGATAAGCTCGGGCAATATTACGCTTGCATTCCGCTGTAGTAGCGCTGATCATCAGGACTCCAACATCTTACCCACTGGAGAAGGCGATAATTTATTAGCGACCGATGAGCAATGTGCTCGCAATATTGCGGGAACATATACTGTAAGTTCAACTATCACCCCAATCCCCACAGCTACTCAAAGCACAACCACTAAGGGCGGACAACCTGTACTTCCTGAAGAGTTGCCTCAATCAGGGCCACTAAGCTGGCTTAAATGGCTAACTTCAGGCCTAGCCTTGATAGGAATTGGGTTGTTGCTTTTATAAAAATCCCCTTTATAAAACCCAGTTTTTTTGTTTGAATGATATTTTTAAGTTTGACGTTATTTTTTTGCTAGTTTTTATTCATTTTTGATTGACATAACTTTTTTCTTGCAGATAATCTCTCTGTTTTATTGATAAATTTATTAATAAACCGGTTTTCTCATTGACAAATTAGCAGACTCTTATTATCATTGCTAATAGAGTTGTTGCAAAATATGATATGTCCAACTTTAACTATATTTTTTTAGTAATTATTTAAAACTTGTTATGATTAATCTTCAGCCTCGACAAATTCAAATCTTGAGGGCTATTATTGAGGAGTTTATCGAAACCGCTCAACCTGTGGGTTCTGATACGATCGACAAAAAATACAATATCGGGGTATCTCCTGCCACCATCCGTAATGAGATGGTGCATTTAAGTAAGCAAGGTTATCTGTATAAACCTCACGCCAGTGGTGGACGTGTGCCTACCTCTCAAGCTTTTAGGCTTTATGTTAATGAGTTGATGAGGGAAGAAGAGTTATCGGTTGCAGATGAGGTCAGCGCAAAAGAGAAAATTTGGAACAGTAAAGATCAGCTGGAGCGGTTGCTTCAGCAAACTTGTCAAGCCTTGGCTACTCGGGCTAAGGCTGTTGGTTTAGCCATGTCCGACGACTCTCACTTGTATCATTCTGGGTATGCTAATCTGCTCGAAATGCCTGAGTTTTTTGATATCCAGGTAATGAAAAGGGCTTTGTCAATTATTGAACAAGCTAAGCTACTTAATGAGATTTTTGCTCGAGGTCAAAGCTATGATAAAATTCAGATTGTTTATGGCAGAGAGCTAGGAGAAAAAGAGCTTGAACAGGTTGGTATAATGTTTATTTCAGTGAATGCTTTGGGTCATCAATGCCAACTAGGGGTGTTTGGTTCTACTAGGTTTAACTATTCCTATTTAGTGCCAACCATGAAATATTTCAAAAGCTTGATCGAGCAGATTGTTTAAAAAACAGAGAGTAGTGAGCATGAAAAAACAATCACCAAAAAAAACGCAACCATTAAATGATAATCAACAAAATGAGATTAAAGAATTAAAAATTAAGCTTACTATAGCTCAAGAAAGAGAGAAAAGATCATTAGCTGATTATCAAAACTTACAACGCAGAACCCAGCTGGAACGAGGTCAAGTAATTAAGTTTGCAAACAAAGAGTTAATCTTATCTTTGTTGCCTGTTTTAGAAAGTTTAGAAAAAGCAACCACTCAAATAAATGATCAAGGTTTAGCCATGATTTTAGCCGAGTTTGTAAAAACGCTGGAACAAGCTGGACTAAAAGAAATCAATGTTTTAGGTAAGGAGTTTGATCTAGAAACAATGGAGGCGGTTGACCACAACGGTGAGGGAAATCTGGTGGTAGAGGTGGTTAAAAAAGGCTATCTTTTAAAAGATAAAGTGATTCAGCACGCAAAGGTAGTTTTAGGGCAGAACTAGGATAAAGGCAAAAACCAGGTTTTTAACCACACAAAGATTTTTTAACCATTGGGTTTTTATACCACATGCCAGATACCTGGCGTCGAGTACTCTATATTTATAACTTTATACTAAATACTAAATACCAATCTTAAAAAAGGAATAACTATGGCAAAAACACAACCACAAGGAAAAATTATCGGCATTGATCTAGGCACCACCAACTCAGCGATAGCGGTGATGGAAGGTGGTTCACCTAAAATAATCCCTTCAGCTGAGGGTCGCAACACCTTTCCCTCGATAGTAGCCTTTAAAGGTGATGAGATTATCGTGGGTGATCCAGCTAAAAGACAGATGGTGCTTAACCCCAAAACCACTATTGAGTCGGTGAAAAGATTTATTGGGCGTCGTTTTAGTGATCAAGCTGTATCCAAAGCGATTAAGCATGTGACTTATGATATTAAACAGGGTAAAGATGGTGTAGCTGTAATCGAGATTGATGGCAAATCTTACACACCTCAAGAAATCTCTGCCCAGGTTTTGATTAAAGCTAAGCAGGACGCAGAAAGTTACTTGGGGGAAAAGGTAGAAAGAGCAGTCATTACCGTGCCTGCTTATTTTGACGACTCTCAACGTCAAGCCACTAAACAGGCAGGCGAGATTGCAGGTTTTACTGTGGAAAGAATCGTGAACGAGCCCACAGCTGCTTCCTTAGCTTATGGTCTTGATAAGAAAAAGAATGAAACCATTGCTGTTTATGATCTTGGCGGAGGCACTTTTGACATCTCGATTTTAGAGATAGGTGACGGTGTGTTTGAGGTGAAATCAACTAATGGTGACACCTTTTTAGGAGGTAATGATTTTGACCAACAGATTATGGAGTGGATAGTGGCCGAGTTTAAAAAAGAAAACGGCGTGGACTTGTCAGCTGACAAACAAGCTTTGCAAAGAATTAAAGATGTGGCTGAAAAAGCCAAGATTGAGTTATCTACTGCTCAAAAAACTGATATTAACCAACCGTTCATTACTCAGAGTAAAGAGGGCAACCCCTTACATTTAACCATGAGTTTAACTAGAGCAAAGTTAGAGGAGTTGGTTGACGATTTAATCGAGAAATCATTTACTCCGGTAGAAAAAGCCTTAAAAGATGCTGGCAAAAAAGCCAGTGATATCAACGAGGTAATCTTGGTTGGTGGTCAAACTCGCATGCCAAAAATTCAAGAAAAGGTGGAAAAGTTTTTTGGTAAAAAGCCTCATAAAGGAGTTAATCCAGATGAGGTGGTGGCAGTTGGCGCAGCAGTGCAAGCCGGTGTGATTGGTGGAGACGTGCAAGACATGGTTTTGTTAGATGTTACCCCACTGACTTTAGGTATTGAAACTTTAGGTGGTGTTCGCACTTCTTTAATTGATCGCAACACGACCATTCCAACCAGCGCTTCTAAAATATTTTCCACTGCTGGTGATAATCAGACTCAAGTAGAAATTGTTGTTTTACAAGGTGAGCGAGAGATGGCAGCTGATAATAAATCGCTTGGTCGTTTTATTCTAGATGGTATTCCGCCTGCTCCTCGAGGAGTCCCGCAAGTTGAGGTCACGTTTGATATTGATTCTAACGGTATCTTAAATGTTTCGGCAAAGGATAAAACTACGGGTAAGGAACAGTCGATTACCATTAAAAACACCACAAACTTAACAGATGAGGAAGTTGAAAAAATGAAACAAGATGCTGAAGAGCACGCTGATGAGGACAAGAAAAAGAGAGAGTTGGTAGAGGCTCGCAACCAAGCCAGCAGTGTCGCTTTTGAGCTTGAAAAGCAGTTAAAGGATTATGGAGACAAACTGGAGGAAGCTGATAAAAAATCTTTAGAGGAGTCAGTTGAAAAATTAAAAGAGCTGGCAGAAAAGGAAGATGTCACTAAAGAAGAGCTTGAACAAGCTGTAGAACAAACCTTGACCGCTGGTCAAAAACTAGGTGAGGCTATGCGACAAGCTCAGGAAGCTGATGCGAGCAAGGCTGAAGCTGATAAAACTGATACAGAAAAGGATTCCTCTGAGGGCAAGAAAGATGAAACTAAAAAAAGCAATGAAGATGTAGAAGAGGGAGAGGTTGTAAATTAAAAGATAAAAATTAGTAACAAGATGAGCCCCTAGCTTAAAAAAAGTTCAGTCACACTGGACAGAGCTAGGGGTGATTTTTAAATATCTTAAATATTGAGGAGTTTGCATTTCATCCAGCACCCTAACACTTGTTCAATACCAAACACTTTGTCCAACACCCTAACGCTAGTTCAATACCAAACACTTTGTCCAACACCCAAACACTAATCCAACACCAAGCACTAAACACCAAAAATTAATCATCAATCACCAAACACTAATATGCACCTCTCGGTTATTGTTCCAGTTTACAATGAAGAAAACACTATCGCGCAAGTTTTAAAAAAATTGATAAAGACAAAAGAAGTAAAAGAAGTTGTGGTTGTCAATGATGGTTCAACCGATAATACGTGGCAAGAAATAAAAAAGATTCGCTCAAAAAAAATTAAAAGCTTTTCAAAAAAAAATGAAGGTAAAGGTAGCGCGGTACGGTTAGGTTTAAAAAAAGTTATGGGTGATTATGTATTAATTCAAGATGCAGATTTAGAGTATGATCCTGCTGACATCAAAATTTTGGTTGACGCTGCAAAAAAAGATCGAGTTGATGTTGTTTATGGTTCTCGATTTATTGGCCCTCATTCAAACTTATTATTCTGGCACAGAGTTGGCAATACGATGCTGAATTTTACTGTTAATCTTTTATATAATACCACTTTATCTGATATGGAGACCTGTTATAAGTTAGTGCCAACCGAGTTAATGAGAAGTTTAGATCTCCGTGCTAATAAATTTGATCTTGAGCCTGAAATTACTTGTAAAATTTTGAAAAAAAATATTAATATTTTTGAGGTGCCAATTAGTTATATCGGTCGTAATTTTGAGGAGGGAAAAAAGATAACTTGGAGAGATGGATTTTCAGCTTTTTGGACGATCGGCAAGTTAAGGTTTTTTTAACAAGATTAACTTGTTGAGGTTAATCTTTCAAACTTATTCAACAGATCTTCTCAAAAATGAGCTTTTTTTTACCTTATTATAAAAAAATTAAGTCATGGCTAAGTTTACCACTTTCCCAAGTAATAACTGTTTTTTTGTTTCTTCTTGTCGCCCGTTTTTGGCCATTTTTACAAGGCAAAACCCTCTTCTTTGGTGATAATTATTCCTTGATGATACCAGGCAAACTGTTTACTGCTCATTGGCTTAAGCAGGGCGTCTTACCACTCTGGAATCCAACCATCTTCACCGGCATTTCTTGGATAGGTGATGTTAACCAGTCAATCTTTTATCCCTCAACATTATTTTTCATGTGGTTGAACAGTGCTCAGGCGCTTAATCTGACCCTGATGCTTCATCTGGCCCTAACCTTTATAGGCATGTATCTAGTCACAAAAAAGGTGATAAAAAATCACTACTCTGCCTTGTTTGCTTCTGTCATCTGGACAGCCTCAACCCAAATCACGGCAGTGATGAATAATATCTCAACCCTTCAGTCTCTTTCTTGGTTACCTTTAGTTGTTTATACAGGATTGTCTATAAATAAATCTTTTAAACATCGCTTTTTATTTGCCGTAACAGTTTTTTTTCAGTTTGCTGGTGGTTATCCATCACATGTTTTTTACAGCATCTTACTGGCAGTAATTATTTCTTTTTTGGAGAAAGAAAAACCGTTATTTTCTAAGAGATCATTAAAAGTTTGGTTTTGGCACTGGTTACAAACAGGAGTTTTAACTGTGGCTTTATCAGCTGTTATTTGGTTGCCTTTTATCGAGGTTTTACAAAACTCAACTAGAATTATTCAGACCAGCGACCAAGCAATATCTGGCTCTTTGCATCCGCTTGAAACTATTAAATTATTCCTGCCTTATTTTTTTGATCATCCAGTTGCTGGCATTAAATGGGGTCCCAGTTGGAACAGCATGCCCAATGTAGCCATGTATTTTAGCTGGCTTGGGCTGTTGATCTTGTTTAGATTTATTCTTAACAAGAAAAAAAACAAAAAAGAGATGATTTGGTTATTTTTATTCTTACTGTTTTTTCTTTTTTCTTTTGGTGGTTATCTGCCTCTTAACCTCTCGTTTTTAACCGGTCCCAGCAGAGGTCCCAGCACCGCCCTGATTATTTCTTGTTTTTTTGTCGCGATTATTATTGGCAAGTATTTTACAAGTTTTAAGGTTAGTAAAACTTATTTTCTTGTTGGTTCTGTTATCTTGTTCATTGCTTCTGTGAGTTATTTAATCATCCAAACTAATTTTTATT
Organism: uncultured Pseudomonadales bacterium; assembly: GCA_964502565.1. Lineage (GTDB taxonomy): Bacteria > Patescibacteriota > Microgenomatia > UBA1400 > PJMF01 > CAYVBW01. The sequence goes on along the minus strand of CAZCXA010000001.1, from coordinate 45,750 downwards.
TTATCTGGCAACTAGTTAATGATTTGCTGAACAGTCGTCTTTTGTTAAGTCCTTTCCATACTATTGAAAAAAATCGGGTGATTGCCCAAAATATTATTTGTAATTTACTGATTAATGGTTCTTTTTTCTTAGTTATTACTTATTTTTTAAAGAAAAAACTGTATTTTTTCTGTGTTTTGTTATTGAGTCTAGACCTGATTTTTAATACCCAAGGCATCTTGTTTTTTGCACCAGCTAAAGTTTATCCTCAACTGAGTTCAGAACTTGTTTTTCAAGAAAGAGTTAATAGCGATCCTCAGGCAAGAACACTGATCCGTAACTATAATGCTCCTTATACTGGTTTTGGAGCCTACTGGGAGGCCATTGCTGTTAGACAGCCATTTTCTGATTCTTATGTTGATCAAAAAGAACTAACCGAGTTTAATCACTTAACAAGGATGTCCTCTGGCATGACTCCTGATTGGAACATGGTGGCGAACACAAAAGTCTTAAATGGCTACACCACCCTGATGCCTTTGACAGTGAATGATGTTTGGCATAACTCAGATGTTCCTGCCATTAATAACTTGTCAGAGATTAAGTTGGACAATGAGTTATTGCCAGATTGGTCTGTAAAATATTATTTAGTTGACCAATGGTTTAGAGGACAGCAGGCTTTTGCTGATTTAAACTTAATCGCAACACAAGACCACTGGGCCTTGTATGAACTACCAGCTTTACCAAGGTTTAGATTGGCTGATGGTGCACTGGCAAATCAGGCACCTAAAAACCTAATAATTAATGAAGATCCTAATAAAATCGAGCTTCAGTTTATTAATGAGAGCGATGCCAACCAGTTGATTATTGCTGATCGCTATGATAAAAATTGGCAAGCTGAAGTAAATGGAGAAGAAATCGAGGTTTTAGCAGTTAACCAGATGAGGCAGATTTCCATAAAACCTGGCAAAAACAGCATCAAGTTGTGGTATCACCCTCGGTTTTTTTATTTGGGCGGAATGACCTCGATCTCAACTGGATTTGCTTCAGCTGTTATACTAATAGTTTCGAGATTGAAGAAAAACAAGTTGGAAACAACTCATAATTAATACAAAATATTTAGTTTTAATACCATGCCAACCAAGCGAGACTACTACGAGATTCTAGGCGTTGATAAAAATTCTTCTCAAGCTGATATTAAGAAGGCTTATCGAGTGCTAGCCTTGAAGTACCATCCTGATAAAAACAAATCTAATGATGCTGAGGAAAAGTTCAAAGAAATTAATGAAGCGTATCAGGTTTTATCAGACGAAAAAAAACGTCAAACTTATGATCAGTTTGGTCATGCTGCCTTTAGCCAAGCCGGAGGTATGGGAGCCAATCCTTTTGCTGGAGGCACTCGTTCTGGTCCCTTTACTTATACTTATACCCAAGGCAGTGGTGGCCCAAACCCTTTTCAGGGTTTTGATTTTGGAGATCCGTTTGAGATTTTTGATCAATTTTTTGGAGGTGGTTTTACTCGTCAAGCTCAGCGTCCTAGGTATAGTTTAAGAATTGAGTTTATGGAGGCGGTTAATGGGACTACCAAAGAAGTTGAGATCGATGGCAAAAAACGTAAAATCAAGGTACCTGCCGGTGCTGACGACGGTACCAGGATTCGATTTAAGGATTTTGATATCTCGATTGATGTCAAAGCTCATCCGCGTTTCAAGAGGGAGGGATATGATGTTTATGTTGACGAAAAAATTGCTTTTACTTTGGCAGCTTTGGGCGGTGTTAAGCAGGTAAAAACATTAGACAATGGCTTAAATTTACGAATTAGACCTGGCACACAATCTCATACCTTGGTTAGATTACGAGGGGAGGGCATTCGCCACATCCGCGGTGGTGGAAGGGGTGATTTTTATGTGCGACTGATTGTAGAGGTGCCGGAGAAGCTAAACAAAGAACAAAAGGAGTTGATTCAGCAGTTAAAAGATACTGGGATGTAAGTTAAGTTAGAAAAATTTGTTAAACCAGACACCAGGTGCAGAGACTAGATATCAGGTAGGGGCTAGACAAAAGGCAACAGGGATTAAATAATAGCACAGAGGAACCAGACACCAGGCGACAGAGATTAAATACCTAACCTTAACTCCCCCTAGCAACTTATCACGTTTCAAGGTATAATATATTTATAGGCTTAAGTTAGTAACTTGATAATTTAGATTTTTTTAAGAGCGGACTGAACAAGTGCGCTTTTTTATTTAAGGTTTGGGCGAGAGTTAAACCAGGAAACTTTTTTAATTTTTATTTTTTAATTTTAATTATTTATCAAACATTTACACACTATGGCAAACATCAGTCCGCTTGTTAGAACAGAATTCGCAGCTGCTATTGCTCAAATAGCCAGGGAAAGAAAGATTGACCCACAGGCAATTTATGATGCTATTGAACATTCTTTAGTTTCGGCTTACCGTAAAGAAGTGGGTGGTCTAGATGAAGAGTTTTATTATTATGTTGAGCTAAACAAAGAAACAGGAGAATCAAAAATATATAAAGCTCCTGTGCTAGAAAGAGATGAGAAAACTGGAGAGATTCTCCAATGGGATAAAACCAAAGCAGAAGAAATGACCTTGCCAGGTTTTGGCAGAATTGCCACACAAACTGCTAAACAGGTTATTTTTCAGGAGATTAGGCGTAGTGAGAAAGATCAGATTATCAACGAGTTTCAAGATAAAATCGGTGAGGTTATTACTGGTCAGGTGCTACGAATGGATCGAGGCTCGGTGGTGATCGAGATTGGTCGAGGTCAGGCATATATGCCTCCAACTGAACAGATGCGAGGTGAGTTTTACCGTAAAAATCAGCGCATCTCTGTTCTTATTAAGGAAATTTCTGATGAGTTTCGTGGTTCAGCCATTATTGTGTCTCGTTCAGCTCCAGAGTTGGTCTCAAAGTTATTTGAACGAGAGGTTCCAGAGGTAAGTTCTGGTGCAGTTGAAGTGGTGGCTGTTGCTCGTGAGGCAGGAGTCAGAACCAAGATTGCAGTTCGCTCCACTCAAGAGGGAGTTGACCCAGTTGGTTCATGTGTTGGTCAGAGAGGAGTGCGTGTCCAAAAAGTTATTGAAGAACTAAATAACGAAAAGATAGATATTGTACCTTTTCATGAAGATTTGAACGTCTATCTTAAAACAGCTTTAGCCCCAGCTGAAAATTTATTGGTTGAGGTTGATGAAGAAAACAGCAAGGTGGTGGTCACTGCTCCTGACGACCAGCTGTCTTTAGCCATTGGTAGAGGTGGTCAAAATGTGCGTTTAGCAGCTAAACTTACTGGTTATCTGATTACTATTAAATCTGCTCAAGGAGATGTTGAATCTGAAGCAACTGGTGAAGAAGAGTATGAGATTGACACCTGGAGCGAGCTTTCTTCAGAAACTCGCGAGTTTTTAGTTCAGCATAAACTAACCACGATCTATGATCTTGAAAGATTTCAGGATAAATGGGCTGAAGAAGAGACTATCACTCAAGCGGAAAAGGAAGCTATTGAAAAAAGACTCAAAGAGTATCAAGAGGAACAACAAGCCAAGGAGTTGTAGGCAGTTCCTGACTAATGTCACTCTCGAGATCTTGTTACACATATTAAATATTTAATGCTATCAACCAATGTTAAAAGTTAGATCACCAATCATCACTGTTATGGGCCATGTTGATCATGGCAAGACCACTCTGCTGGACTATCTTCGTCACACTAAAGTTCAGGTCGGGGAAGCTGGTGGTATTACTCAACACATTGGAGCATATCAAATCAAGCACAATAATCAGAAGATTACCTTTATTGACACCCCAGGTCATGCTGCTTTTAATGAGATGCGTCAGCGAGGAGTCCAAGTTACCGACATCGTGATCTTGGTTATTTCAGCCAAGGATGGTGTTCAGCCTCAAACTATAGAGTCAATTAAATATATTAAAGAGGCTAAGGTTCCCTGCATTGTGGCTCTAAATAAGATGGATTTGGAAGGAGCCAATCCAGAGCAAGTCAAAACTCAACTCGCAGAAAACGATATGGTGGTGCAGGAATACGGAGGAGATATTGATGTGATAGAGATCTCAGCCATTAAAGGCGACGGTGTTGATGAGTTACTAGAAACAGTGTTAACCATGGCTGAGTTGCTGGAGCTTAAAGCTGATGATGAAGCCCCTTTGAAGGCAGTCGTGATCGAGGCGACTAAAGATCAGTATAAGGGGCCTCTTGCCAGAGTGATTGTTCAAGAAGGCACTCTTCAGCTAAAACAAGAACTGCTAGTTGATGATATCCGTGGCAGAGTTCGTTCTTTAATTAACGAAACAGGGCAACAGTTAAAAGAAGTTAAGCCTGGTGAGCCGGCTGAAATATTAGGTTTAAGCGATGTGCCTGAAGTTGGCCAAGTTGTGCAGGATGCAGTTGCGCTGAGCACAGTTGCGCCAGAGACAAAAACAACCCAGGAGTCTCAGGCTCAAGCTGGGCACGCCTCAACAGAAGATCATCCTCAATCTTTTTTAAATGATCTGGATATTGAGATACTGCTGGGCGATAAACAAAAACTAAACTTGATTATTAAGGCTGATGTTAAGGGTACTTTAGAGGCTATTACCCAGTCATTAGACCAAGATACTATCCAGCTGATCTCAGCTAGTGCTAGTTTGTTAAGCGAGAGTGACTTAGAGTTAGCGCAAACAACCAGCAGTGTTATTGTGGTTTTTGGTCAGCAAGTTCCAGCTAGATTGCAAAAAATGGCTAAAGAGATGGGGGTGATTATTAAACAATACGACATTATTTATCATCTATTAGAAGATTTAGAAGAACAGATGCTTAAGCTTATGGATCCGCATTATGGAGAAGTTGAGTTAGGACAGGCAGAAATTTTACAAATATTTGATTACAACAATCAAAAAATTGCTGGTATCAGGGTTATTTCAGGCGAGATTGGTCGTCATGACAAGCTTTACTTAAAGCGCGATGATGAGATTGTTGGACGTCCGGTTATCACCAGCATGAAGCATGGTAAGGATAGTATTGAAACCGTGAAATCCAAGAATGAAGCAGGATTAGCTTTTAAAAATAAAAACCTTGATTTTAAAAAAGGTGATATAATAGTAGCCTATAAAAAAAGTTAAAGATATTAAATATTAGTATTGGTTACTTTATTTGCTGGAAAACTCTAGCAAAATAAGGGAAAAAGGAGACATACCATGGCTTTATTAAAAAAGCAGAAACAAAAAATTATTGAAGGCTATCAACAGTTTGAAGGCGACACAGGTTCCCCTGAAGTACAGGTGGCATTGTTAACAGCCAGTATTCAAGAAATTACTGACCATCTTAAAAAACACCCAGGTGATGACCATTCGCGCAAAGGGTTATTGCGTCAAGTTTCCAAAAGAAGACGTTTATTAAGATTTTTACAAAGACACAGTGACGAAAGATATCAGGCGTTAATCAAAAAAATTGGTTTAAAAAAGTAAAAAGTTTAAGGATTTATCTCAAACTAGTTAAAAATTTATAAACTGTGTACGATAGATTTTTAAACAAAATATTAATTATTAATTACTAAGCTAGAGTAACTGAGTTTCGATTGGCAAGCAGTGATTATTTTTTTAAAAGAGTCTTGGCTCCCAAAAAATAACTACTTCCTGCTTATTGAAATCAGTTTCCCTCAGCTTAGAACAAACAATGAATTATTTAGCAGAAGTTTGGCGCAGATAACCGCTACAAACCGGTGACTGTTAACCATGACCATCTGCAAAAGGAAAAAAATTATGTTACATCCAACATATACTGATCAGCTTGATCACAAGATTAAACTCGGAGACAAGACAATCGAGTTTACCATTGGTAAGTTTAGTGAGCAAACCGCTTCTGCTGTTTTAGCCAGATGTGGAGAAACTGTTGTTCACACCACTGTAGCATTAGGCAGTAAGGTGGATTGGGGATATTTCCCTTTAACTGTAGAATATGAAGAAAAGCTTTATGCTAGCGGTATTATTAAAGGTTCGCGTTGGGTCAAACGTGAAGGTCGACCCACTGACGATGCTGTGTTAAAGGCGCGAGTGATCGATCGCTCTATTCGCCCGCTTTTTCCAGAAGGTATTACGAATCAAGTACAAGTTGTTAGCACTGTTTTTTCTTATGATGGAGAAAACAGTCATGACATGCTAGCTTTAGTTGCAACCGGTCTAGCTTTAAGTATTTCCAATATTCCCTTTAACGGTCCAGTGGCAGGACTACGCATTGGTTATAAGAAAGCTGAGCAAAAGTATCTGCTCAATCCTTCTGAAAAAGAACAGGAGGAGCTGGATCTAGATCTGATTGTTTCCGGCACTGGTGACTCAATTGTTATGGTCGAGGCAGGTGCTAATGAAGTTGATGAAGAGATTGTTATCGAAGCAATGAAACAGGCACAAACCCAACTCAAGCAAGTTTGTGCTGATATTGATCAAATTGTGGCAAAGGTTGGCAAAGAAAAACTAGAGTTAGTAGAACCTCTTGCAGAGGAAGTTAAGGCTCGTCAAGAAAAAATTACTCAAGAAATTTCTCAGAAGTTTTCATCGCAAGTTCATGAGGCAGTGGTTAAACAAGGTCATCTCGAAGATTTTGGATTAGATGCTTTGGTTGAAGAGATGGTTGAGTACTTGAATGAAAAGGTTTTTATTGATGAAGACGCGGTAGAAGCTGAGGCCAAAGAAGTTAAAAATATTTTATTTGATTTAATGAAGCAAGAAGCTCGTCGTATGATTTTAGAGGAAAAGACTCGCCCAGATGACCGCAAGCCTGATGAAATTAGACCGATTTGGTCTGAGATAGATGTTTTCCCTCGCACCCATGGCAGTGCCATGTTTAAGCGCGGAGCTACTCAGGTGGTCTCGGTTACAACCTTAGGCAGTCCTTCTTTAGGTCAATATATTGAAGATATTGAGGGAGAAGCAGTGCGTCATTACATTCACCATTACAATATGCCACCTTATGCGTCAGGCGAGGTGGGCCGTTTTGGATATCCAAAGCGACGTGAGGTTGGGCATGGAGCCTTGGCTGAACGAGCACTTTTGCCTATGCTTCCGCCTCAATCTGAGTTTCCTTACACCATTCGTGTGGTCAGTGAGATCCTGTCTTCCAACGGCTCAACAAGTCAGGCATCAGTCTGTGGTTCCACCATGTCCTTGATGGTAGCTGGTGTGCCAATTAAAGCCCCGGTGGCAGGAATTGCTATGGGTTTGATGAGTAATGAAGATTTTAGCAACTATGTAGTGTTATCAGATATTCAGGGTTTGGAAGATCATGTCGGTGATATGGACTTTAAGGTTGCTGGCACCAAGGATGGTGTTACAGCAATTCAGATGGATATAAAACTAACCGGTATTACGGTTCAAATTTTACGTGAGGCTTTAACTCAAGCTAAAAAAGGTCGTTTGCATATTTTGGCAGAAATGCTTAAAACAATCAAAGAGCCACGAGCCGAGTTAAGTCGGTTTGCGCCAAAAGTGCATCAACTAGAAATTCCCGCGGATCGTATTGGTGAGGTGATCGGACCTGGAGGTAAGATCATTAAAGAAATTATTGCTTTAACTGATGCGCAGGTAGATATTGAGGAAGATGAAGATCGCGATCTGGGAATCGTTAATATCGCCTCAGATGATATCATGGCCATTAGCAAAGCTAAGAAGATGATCGAGAACATCCTTAAAACTGTTGAGGTTGATGAGGAGTATGAAGGTACAGTAACCCGTGTTGAAGCCTACGGAGCTTTTGTCGAGTTTTTGCCTGGTCGTGAAGGTTTAGTGCATATTTCACAGATGGCAACCAATTATGTAAAAGATGCTCATGACATTGCTAAAGTTGGCGACGAGGTTAAAATTAGAGTGGCCGAGATCAAGGACGATGGTAAGATTGGTTTGTCAATGCTTAGCAAAGACGAGGCTGAGCAGGTAAAGCAACAGCGCCAGAATAAAAGACCAAGTTATCGTCCTGACCAAGGCAGAAGGGGCACCAATCGGTCTAGCAGTTATTCAAGAAGATAATCAGAAAAACTTATCTGGACCTTGCTGTAGAACAGAAACTACAGCAAGGTCCATTTTGTGACTCAACCATGATTAACTACGGGATTTAGCAAGATTTAATTGATGAATAGAGTAAAAATTAAATTTTCCACACCCCGTATCTCGCTATTCACACCTTATAATTCATACCAAACCCTTAATTCTTTTTTTCAAATACTTTATACTATTATTCATATGACCCTGCCTTCAATTCAATCAGACAACAAAACCATAGGTTTGCTTGAACTAGATTTAGCACCCAAGCTGGCTTCGTGTTTAGGACTTGACCTTCAGATTTCACAGAATGTTGAGATAGTTGTTAACCTCCTTGAACAGATGGGTAAAATCGGGGCAGAACATCTAACCGGCTTGGTACTTGATCCGATTTACAGTTTTGAACTGGCCAAAAACCAAGGTAAGGCTGGAATCCTGATGCGATTAACTACCGTGCGTGAAGATCTTGATCCGCTTGCGATTCCTTCTTTAATTCCTAATTATGGTTTGGAAGAGTTGAGAAATAATTACAACATGGCTTGTTTGGAGTTTTATTATCATCCAGAAGAAGAACAAGCTTTAAAAAAAAAGCAGTTATTAGCCGAGGTTCATGACTACTGTGATTATCTAGATATAGATTTACTCTTAAACTTGATTGTGTACACACCGGCTGATGAAGAGTTCACGCCCGAGGCTTTTCAAGAAGATCAACTGGTTGCGATTCAAGAGTTAAAAAACAGTACAGACGCGATTGCCCTACAGTGTCCAGTTGATGCTTTGGCCATTGCTACCATTACGGCTGAGCTAGATATACCCTGGATCTTTGCAAACTACAATCATAATTATGAAGAGTTTAAGCAAGAGCTAAGGATTTGTTTAGAAAATGGCGCCTCGGGATTTATAGTGGGTGAAAGCTTGTGGCGTGAGCTTAACCGGTTCAAGCTCGAGGATAAAAGTCCAGACATTGAGAAGATAACTCAATTTATTGACACCATTTTTCAAGATAGAGTGATAGAGTTAATGAGGATTGTAGAAGAAGGTTGAAAACGAGATACCTTGATCTCCAGCCAAAGATTCCATACTTAATAAAAAAACTCGATATTAAAAATCAAGTACCCAACTCAGTTAATCATGCTCCAAATAATTTTAGATGTTGAAACAAAAAAAACTTTTAACGAGGTTGGCGGTTATTTTCCCGACCGCTTAGGGGTTTCTTTTGTTGGAGTAAACATCCGTCAGCAGTTTGGTGAGCCTGGCGAGATGAAGGCTTTTTTTGAAGATGATTTACCTGATCTTTTTCCATTGCTTGAGAAGGCTGATGTTTTGGTGGGCTATAATATTGACAGTTTTGATCTACCCACCCTAGCACCTTATTACACAGGAGAGATTGAGGCTTTTCCAACCCTAGATCTTATGAACAGGATAAAAGACAGTTTTGGTCATCGCATCAGACTTGATAATGTTGCTAAAGAAACATTAGGCAGGGGCAAGATCGGTGACGGGCTGGATGCCATAAAATATTATAAGAACAATCAGATGGATAAGTTAAAAGAGTACTGCTTACAAGATGTAAAAGTAACTCGAGATATTTATGATTATGGTTTGAAAACAGGCAAAGTTAAGTTTCGTAATAAATGGAATCGGTTTATTGAATGCGATGTTGACTTTAGTTTTACACCTAAAAAAAACGATGGAGTGCAGATGGCCCTGATATAAAAACTTAATTTTTCAAGGCGCATAACTTAATAATGAGTATTGAGTACTAGATTTTCTTGTCAAGACCTGCTATAATATATCTATTGAACAACAACTTAAACAACCATTCTTCTAAAATAACTTGAACACCTCCCTTTTTTGCTTACTCATTTTTAAACATTAATTGATTATTTTGCGTTATTAATTAGTCTCTTAGGAGAGGAGAACATATGGAAGACAACACTCAAAGACAGACCGGTAGCGTCAAGTGGTTCAATATCACCAAAGGTTATGGTTTTATTGCTCCAGATGAAGGCCAGGGTGACGTGTTTGTACATATTACCAACCTCAATGGAGTGGATCCCAACCAATTGCAAGAAAACACAAAGGTTGAGTTCACTGTTGAGCAAGGTGATAAAGGCTTACAGGCAGTCAATGTAACTTTAGCATCAGCTGAAGCCTAATGATGTGAGTTTGATCAAGTAATATAAACTCAAAAATTTAAAAAATACCCGCTGTAGCAGTTATTGTTTAAGCGGGTTTTTTTAAAAAATTAACCATTAAAAAATATGTTAAAATTGGTTCATGTCTGATTCTGTGACTTTTTCTCCACACCAACTCACTGCTAATGTCAAACTTTTACATAAGGTTGCCATTATTTCTCAAGATAAAGTTTTAATCTTAAAACGCTCAGCTTCAAGTTTTTCAAGACCTGGTAACTGGGACTTGCCTGGTGGTAACAGCGACTGGCCAACCAATGTTTTGCAACCAAAGATTAACCTACATCAGCAAGATATCGCGCGCGAGATACAAGAGGAGGTTAATCTCCAGCTTGACCCTCAACTTTTTACTGAAGAGAGTTTGGTTTATTTTGCCACTTATTTTGAACCAGACCGTCAAATCTACTCAATTAATTGTGGTTGGAAGGCGGTAATTGAGGAAAACTTAGCTTCAACCGTGAGATTATCTCACGAGCATACCGAGCTAGCATGGATCGGTTTATCTCAGCTTGATCAATATGATTTTGGAGGTGAGGCGCGTGATCTTGAAACTAAAATTATTCGTCGAGTTTTGCAATAATTGTTATTAAACTTCATGCAGATTTTTGTTGGCTCAACCAATCCAGTAAAACTCAATGCTACCATTATCGCGGCTTCTGAAACATGGCCTGAGGTAGTTGTGCAGGGATTTGATGTGACAAGCGGTGTTAGTGAACAACCCATTACTGATCAGGAAACTAAACAAGGAGCTATAAATCGAGCACAACAAGCCTTGATTAAAGGATTGGGGGCAACCCCGACAAAAAAATCTCACAACGGGCAGGAAACTTTAGGCATGGGTTTGGAAGGTGGAGTTTTTATTGATGATGAAGATCAGATGTGGACAACTGTCTGGGGAGCTGTGGTTGATCAAGAGGAGCAGGTCTTTTTAGGAAATGGAGCTCGGTTTAAGGTGCCAAGCTTGGTTGCTCAGGAAATTTTAGCTGGCGGTGAGATGGGACCGTTTATGGCTGATTATTGTCAGGTTCCTTCCTTAAAAACAAGAGAAGGTTTAATTGGTGTTGTTACTAAAAACTTTGTTGATCGCACTGAAGAATATGCCACGATTGCTAAACTGGTTTTAGGTTTATGGTATGGTCAAGATTGGCAGAAAACTTTAAAATAAGCAGGTTATTTTTACAGAGGATTGCTATAATAGCTCTAGCACTAGCAACTTACTATATAAATATTTAGTACTTTATATCTAATACTTTATGCCCAATACTAATATGCAAAAACCACAAGAATACACTGCCATCTTTGAGAATAAAGAAGTTTATAATGAAAAGTTTGAACATTACCACTTTGAACTAAAGTCCCCTTACATCCTTAATTTTCAAGCTGGACATTATGTTTCCCTTGTGGTTAATGAAGCAGGTTTGCATCGGGCTTACTCAATTTGTAGTGATCCAGATATTGATCATGGGATCGAGATATTGTTGGATGTTATGCCTCAGGGAGCCGGTGTTTCTTATTTTCAAAATCTAAAATATGGAGATGAGATTAAGTTTCTAGCACCGATGGGAAGGTTTGTTATTAAGGAAAATCCTGACAGAGAGGCAATAGTATTAGTGGGCACAGGGTCAGGCATCGCGCCTTTGCATAGTATGGTAGTAGATCAGTTAAAAAATAACTCTTTTAGCAAGCCCATTATTTTATATTGGGGACTGCGACATGCTAGCCATTTGATATGGCAAGATGAGTTTACGCGCTGGTCAAAAAGCTTTCCTAACTTTAAGTTTCATCCCACTTTATCTCGCCCAGAGACGCAGTGGCCGTTGTGCAGAGGTAGGGTGACCGACTGCTTACAGATGCATGACCTGCCACCAAAAGCGGATTATTATTTATGTGGTTGCAAAGAGATGGTTAATGAAGCAAAACAGATTTTGCAACAGCGAGAAGTGCCAATTGCCAACATCTTTCACGAAAAATTTTTTTAATCTTCACAGTTGTTTAGTATTATTTAGTGCAACAAGTTTACCTAGCCATGTTGCAACTTGTAAATTCTAATAGTTTCAGTTATAAATATGATTAACTAATAACTACTAATTGACATCTCTTATAAATTAGAGAAAATAATATCAAAATATAACAATTTACAACTAGCTTTACTGCAATCAAGATTTTTTTTCTTTAACAATTATTTTTCATCTCTTTCATAATTATTTTTAAGAAAGGCTTTTATGAACTTTAAAAAATATTCCCCATTCATCATTCCAATAATCTCTCTTTTATTGGTATTATTTTTAGCTTTCCGCTGGTATAACCTTAGAACCCAGCGTGACCAGAACAATCTTTTTCAAGAGGTTGAGATTGAGAATCTCTCGGAAAAAGATCAAATCGTGATTGGCGCGCCAGATACAAGCACTGTCCAGCTCAAACCAGAAGATGAAAGTTTGGCTTCAGGTCAGGTTAGATATCGCTTTGTTGACGATAGATTACTGTTTAGCGTTTCTGCAGACTTACCTCAAGAAGAAGCTGCCACTTACCAGGTTTGGATCAGTCCAAAGGATGAGGGCTTTTATCAAAAAGCATTTGTTTTAACTTATAGCAAGGGTGGTTACACCGGTAGCGCCTCGGTTTCACGAGATCAACTTCCTTTAGAGGTGGTTGTGTCTAAAGAAGCAGATCCTAATGATCAAGAAATCGAGCAAGAACTGTTAAGAGGTCTGATCGTTGATGACGAGACCAATCAAGAAGATGGTCTGGGACTCGAGTAATCTTGTTATAGAAATTGGCACTTGAGGTATCTATCTGGTTCTGGTAAGCTCAATATTAGATTAATAGCAAAACAATAATTTAATTAAAACCAATCTTTGTTTTGTTAAAAATCTAATGTAACCAGACTAAGTAAATCTTAGTTGGTCTTAACAAATTATTAACTATCCCTAAACAGGGAAGAAAAGGAGCATTTATGAGTGCTTATAGTTATTCAAACTCAAAGGGTCAGACCTACTTTCTTCACAAGAAGGATGTAACCCTCAAAAACGGTCGTGTTCAAACTATTTATTTCTTTGCCCGCGATGTTCGAAATGAAGCAATTGGAGCTGTACCAGCTGGTTATGAAGTTGTTGAAACCAAGAGAACAGGTATGCCAGTACTAAGAAAAGTTAAGAAATAACTAGTTTCTTGATTAAAGGTACTAAACCCGCATCTTTTTCTGATGCGGGTTTTTGTTAGAATGGGATAATCAAGTTTAATTACAGATTGCCTATATTAATTATTGGTTTTTTTTATGAAAATCATTCTTGGTGCTGACCACGGCGGTTTTCAAGTTAAACAACAGATTCACAAGTGGCTTAAGGAGCAAGGTTACAAGGTTGTTGACGCTGGCGCTTATCAGTTAGATCCTCAAGACGACTATCCTTTATTTGCTTTTGAGGTGGCAAAAAAAGTTTCTGCTGACAAAGATGCTATGGGAATTTTATTTTGTAGATCTGGAGCTGGCATGGCCATTGTCGCAAACAAACTCAGAAAAATCAGGGCAGTTGAGGTTTTTAATCCCTTAAGTGCTGAGCATGCCAGGGAACACAACAATGCCAATATAATTACCTTATCAGCAGATTGGCTAGATTTAGATGAGATTAAAAAGATTGTTGAAAAATTTTTAGTGACAAGGTTTACTGCAGAAGAACGGCATCAAAGACGGATCGATCAAATAACAGATATCGAGAACCAATCCTGAGTTAGTGATCGCCATACCAGACTATTAAACAAAAACACCAGGCCAAACCACCATACTTAAAGATTCAGTATCCCAGACTCAAGACCAAAAAACTAATGAAATTTTACCCAGCCTTATTATCAGATTCTTTAGAGACTATTGCTCATCAACTTGAAGTAGCAAGATCATTACCCCAAGTTAAACTTGTGCAAGTTGATATTCTAGACGGCCTGTTTGCTGATAACTTAACAGTTTCTTTAGGAGACTTAACAACACTTGATTTTGGCGATCTCAAGCTTGATTTACATTTAATGGTTGAAGAACCGGTTGACTATGTTTATGAGTTATTAGATGGTAGTTTTTCAGTTCCGACTCGATCAGTTATTGCTCAAGTTGAGCGAATGAGCTTCCAGGATCAATATGTTAAGGAATTAAAGGATCATCAAGTTAAAGTGGGCATATCACTAGACCTTTTTACGCCTTTAACCGAGATCGAGGAACAGATTTTTCCAGATTTAGACCAGATTCAATTAATGGCTGTTGAGGCTGGATTCCAAGCGCAAAAACTGAATGAGCTGATTTATCAAAAAGTTACAGACTTAAAACAATCTTTAACAGACAGACGGTTGCAATGTGAGATTATTGTTGACGGTGGGGTCAAGTTAGATAATTTAAAAAAACTAAAACAAGCTGGGGCTGATGCAGTGGCTGTTGGAAGCATGCTGTGGACAGCTGAAGATCCAAGAGAAGTTGCAGAAAAGATTGCCAACATTTAAATCTAGTAATGTCAGTAACTGCAAATAATTTTTTTTGATAATTTACTACACCAGAAACTAAATCTCACTTATTAAATACTTAAGAGTTAATTTTCAATAGTCTCTATTAAACAACAACATGAAAACCAACATCAAGATTCCGGAAAAATACACAACAAACAAGATCGAGAAGGTTGCTTTTTTTGGGAGTGCTGACGTCTCGCCTGATCATCCGTTATATCAGGAAGTATTCACTATTGCACAACAAGTCGCACAAATGGGTAAGGTGATTATTAACGGTGGAGGGCCAGGGGTGATGCAGGCTGCAACTCGCGGAGCGCAGTCAGTGGTTGGTAAAAGTGTTGCAGTAACTTTTTATCCCAAAGACATGACCGAGTTTGAAGGTCGAGATGCTGAAAATAAAGTAGAGGAAGAGATTCAAACTGCTAATTATATTGAACGCCTGTTAGGTCTCATCTATTACTCAGATTTATTTATTTGTTTTAAAGGTGGTACCGGCACTCTGAGTGAGTGGTCAACTGCTTGGCTGATGTCTCACTTGTACTTTGGTAATCATAAACCCATGATTTTATATGGAGAGTTTTGGCATGAGGTAATGGCAACGATTAATAAGCATTTTTTTATTGATGAGAAAGAAAAACAGATATATAAAATTGTAAGTAACCAAACCGGTTTGATGCAGGCTATTTCCGATTTTGAAAAGGAGATACTTGCTCGAGCTTAAACAACTTTCCATATTTTTAACAATCCTTCCCCCTTTGAAATAAGGTGTTTGATATACTTATTATCTTTAAGTTATGGTTTAGTCGACAAGCATTTCATGATTTAATTAAGATGCTTAGTCTTATATTAACCAAGGCAGTGTTCTAGGTATGACAAAGATGCAGAATCTCCCCATCATACCTAATACCCATATCAAGTATCAAACACTTCATACCAAACACTCCAAATCAAATGCACCAAATAATATCTATCGGCTCGGCTTTAATTGACATCTTTCTTCATACTCATAAGTTTCGAGTGAAAGAAGTTGATTCTGATGTAATGCTTTGCCATACCTATGGTGGCAAACTTGAGATCGATAGTTTTAATGTTTTTACTGGAGGCGGGGGTGGCAATACAGCAGTTGGTTTTTCTAGGTTAGGTTTCCAAACCAGCGTGGTTTGTGAAACCGGCAGAGACAGTTTTTCAGAGCTGGTTAAATCTGATTTAAAAAAGAATGGCGTGGCCACCAACCTAATTATCGAAGAAAAAAAAGAGCAAACTGGTGGATCAGTTATCTTGATCTGTCCTGAAGGTGAACGCTCGGTCCTTGTTCATCGTGGCGCAGCTGGTATGCTTGACCCTTTTGACATCTCGGCTTATTGGCTTTCTCAAGCTCAATGGGTTCATTTAACCAGCATCGGCGGTAATCAGGATACTCTAGAAAAAATTTTTCAATACGTTGGCAGAAATAATTATGCTAATTTGTCCTGGAACCCAGGGAAAAAAGAGCTAGCTTTGTTGTCTAATCGTCAATTATCAGTCAAAACAATTTCGTGTGAAGTATTTTTTGTTAATACCGAGGAATGGTCAATGATAGCTAATGTCCAGGGAGAGGTTTTGCAAAGTTTTAGATATGTGGTGGTTACTGCTGGTAAAAGAGGGGGTGATGTTTATTATAATAATGAACATGTTTTGCACTTTCCGGCTTTAGGTGGTCTGCCAATTGATGCGACTGGAGCTGGAGACGCTTTTGCTACCGGTTTTGTAGCTGGTATCTTGTGGGAAAAATCAATAAAAGAATCAGCTGAAATTGGTGCAAAAAATGCAGCCTCGGTTATCAAGTATTATGGAGCTAAAACAGGTTTACTTACCAAGGAAGATTTGGCCCAACCAAACTTATGACTCAAGCCAACAATTATCAACAAGTTCTTCAGGATGAGATCGAGGAACTGCAAAAAAAAGCAGAGAACGCCAAGATGCCTGACGAGTTAAGGCGTAAGGTAAAAAAAGATATTATTGCTTTAAAACGTAGTGTAGAACTGGGCAGTTATGATGTGAAATATGAAACGGTTAGCAAGTATATTGATTGGGTTTTGCGCTTGCCATGGGGAGAAAAAGCAATTGACAGACTTGATATTAAAGAAGCAAAGAGTATTTTTGACAAACACCATTATGGGATGGAGGAGATTAAAAATCGGTTCTTGGAATATATCTCTGTTTTAAAGTTAAGACAACAAAATTTTCAGCAAGAAGATTTTAGTGCACCAATCTTGTTGCTGGTCGGTTTAGTTGGTACTGGTAAGACTACTTTTGGTTATGCTCTAGCTGAGGCTCTAAACAGACCGTTGGTGCGTATTCCGTTTGGAGGCATGGGTTCAGCTAAAGAAATACGTGGTAGTTCCAGGCTAGTTTTAGGTAGTGAACCAGGTAGGGTTATAAAAGGATTATGCGAGTCACATGTTGAAAATCCTGTTGTTTTATTGGATGAGGTTGATCGTGCTAGTGATGAGGCTAACCAGGAGATAATGGGTGTACTGATTGAGTTGTTAGATCCAGCCCAAAATCATGCGTTTACCGATTCATATATTGACTATCCAGTTAACTTAAGTAAGGCAATTTTTCTGGCCACTGCTAACAACACGGTCAGATTGCCAACAGCCGTGTTAGATCGTGTGGAAAGGATTGATATGCCTTCGTACACAGATCATGAAAAGTTAGTGATAGCTCAAAAATATGTTTTACCAGATTTATTAAAACAAGCCGGGCTAAAACCTGGGCAGCTTATTATTAAGGCAGATGTCTGGCCAAATGTCATTAGACCTTTGGGTTTTGATGCTGGCATTAGAACCTTGCAAAGAACCTTGCAAGGAGCAGTACGCAAAGCAGCTAGAATTATCGTGGAAAGAGGTTTTAATAAAGTGATTATTACTCGAGAAAATAGGGAAATATTTTTACCCAAATATTAGAGTTATTAACAGTTAGTAGTTAAAGTAGTTCATCTTTACCTCGGCTTCATTATTTATGAAGTAGATAACTTTTTCCTCTGATTCCTATATAATATGATTTTATGACTCAAACTCAGACTAATGTTTCAAGTTCAGACCAACTTAATAATGAGACAGATCAGTCAGTAGAACAATCAAGCCAAGAAAACCAGGCTAAGTCTAGTTCGTCTCCTATTATGTCGAAATCAATCCTTAATCAAGTTGAGCTGTCTTCTCAATATGAACTTAACGATTTAACCAATCAATTTTTATTAGATTATGTTCAAGGTATTTTGTATCAACAAAAGCCGGTGGTTTCTCCAATAGAAAGTGATGAGTTTGCTGCGAAGTTAGCAAAAGTATATGAAAAGGTTCGAAGAGTTATTGATTGGAAAGAAGAAAACTTAATTCGTCGCTCTGCTATTGAGAGGATCTTAAAAAGAACCTTGCTTTCAGAAATATCAGGCATTGGTCAGAGTTCTTTAGATGCAGAAATAATCACCGGGCCCTTAGTGCAGGAAATGGTTAGAAGTGGTTATTTTTCCAACAAACAGATCTCAAAAAACAAGATTCCGCTCGCAAAACAAAGCTTGGCAAAATATATTTACATAATTAACAACTCACCATTTTCAGGCAAGCGTTATCTGTCTGAGATTACATCTGATTTAAACAAGAGCGAGCGAAAAAAACGCAAGGCTAATCTAAAAGAAAAGGTTAATTTTTATAACTGGATTCTCGAAATTGCAGCCTGTGAAATCGAGGAGATTTTAGAACCGGCTTTTAAGGAAAACGCCCTGATTAATTTTATGACTTTTTCAATTTACAACAGTTTAAAGGTTACGCCGAAAAATTTTATGTCTGATGAGGAGGTTTTAGTTCAAACATATGTCGCGGCACATCGTGCATTATTTTCACTTGACTCCCCAATCATCAGTTACAATCTTATTAAATATCATTATCCTCAGTGGTTTGAGGATGATCAGGAGTTTGTAAAAAATTTTGCGGAAAATATCGATCAAGTTCAAAAGCAGATCAGTTCAGATCTAGAACATAAGTATGGTAAAGAGTTTTTTAAGATTTGCGAAAGACAAGATGCAGCTTTTTTAATATTTGGCGATGTTGTTAAGGAGTTAGAAGAAGATCCAGAATCAATCGAGCCAAAACTTAAGGATAAAAAACAGTTGTTTGAGACTATTACTCTGGCTTACAACCGTCGTTTATCAACTTTAAAAAGCAGGCTTTATCGGTCAGCAGTTTATTCAACTTTATCAATCTTTGTTGCGGGCGTAGTGAGTTTTATTATTTTTGAGGGTCCGGTGGCAGAGTTTGTTGGAGAAGGTTTTAGCCTGTTTGCTTTATTTATTGACCTCGCGATCCCGTCCTCATTAATGTTTGTCTTAGTTATCACGATTCAGCCTCCAAAAAAAGAAAATCTTGGCAGAGTTAAAGAGGAGATTCTGAAGGTTATCTTAAAGAGTGATGAAAAAGATGAGTTTGAGATTAACCTGGTTAAAAAAAGAAACTGGTTTTTAGACTTTATCTTTAGTCTTATAAGTTTGTTTGGAGGCTTGGTCGGAGCTTATGCAGTTTACTTAGTATTTAAAGTAGCTGGAGTGCCCTGGACATCAATTTATGTTGATGTTGTAAACGTGGCCATGGTGGTTTCTGCTGCCATGGTTATTAGACATAAAGCACAAGAGCTGACTATTCAAGAGAGTGGGGGTATTTTAACCATGATGGTTGATTTCTTTTATCTGCCTTTGGCTCAGGTTGGGCAGTGGCTCTCAGCTAAATGGAAAGAATATAATATTGTCAGCGTTTTTTTCACAGCCTTGGTTGACGCCCCGTTTTCCGTAATCGTGGGTTTAGTTGAAGACTGGCGGTCTTTTTTAAGAGATAGAAGATCAGAAATACATTAGAGATAAAGGTTTTTATCTATCAATATATAAAGTTCCTATCAATCAATATATAAGGTTTTTATCTATCAAAGTAAGGATTTTATCTTTCAAGGTATAGGATTAAGTATCAAACAAGTAATATTATGAACAAACTAAAAATTGTACCTTTGGGTGGAATGGGTGAAGTTACCCAAAACATGTTTCTTTTTCAGTATGATCAAGAAATTTTAATCGCTGATTGCGGGATCGGTTTTCCTGATTTATATATGCCGGGAGCTGATGTTATTATTCCTGATATTAGTTATTTACTCTCTGAGTTAAAACAAGGTAAGAAGATTGTGGGGTTAGTCTTTAGTCATGGTCACGATGACCACATCGCAGCATTACCTTATTTTTTGCCAGAGTTACCAGATTTTCCTATTTATGGCTCGAGTTTAACAGCTGGCTTTGCGCAGAATAGAATTAAAGATGGAGGGTTGAGCAACAAGGTTGAGGTGATTCAGGATCATCAACAGATTAAACTTGGACAGCACTTTGCTATCACTCCGCTGGCGGTGACTCATTCAGTACCTGATGCCAAGCATATCTTGATTGATACACCTGAGGGAGTGATCTATTATGGCTCTGATTTTAAACTTGATCAGCATCCAATCGATGGAGTCTTAACCGACTTAGATGCAGTTGAGCAGGCGGGCAAAAAAGGTATTTTGTTGATGTTGCTAGACTGTTTAAGAGTGGAAAGGGAGGAATGGAGTAAGTCAGAATCTACCACCGGGCCAGCTATTGAAAAAGAAATTCATGGAGTCAAAGGTAAGTTTGTAGTGACTTTAATGAGCTCGCACTTGCACAGGATTCAACAAGTGATAGACATATCTGTAAAAAATAATCGTAAAGTCTGTTTTATCGGTCGCAGTGTGGAGCAAAGTGTTAAAACAGCTCAACAGCTAGGCAAGCTTCGGGTGCCTTTAAAAGTTTTAGTTAACAAGAAAAACCTAAGTAACTACCAAGATCATGAGTTAACCGTGGTCATCGCCGGTAGTCAGGGTCAAGAAGGTTCGTCATTAGTAAGAGCTGTTTTTGGAGAACACAGCTTAATTCAGATAAACGGCACAGACAAGGTTGTTTTTTCAGCAGATGCTATTCCCGGCAATGAGGTTCCTTATTATCGAGCCATTGATGAACTGAGTAAAAATCGAATTCAAGTGGTTTACCCAACGCTATCTCCCAACATTCATCAAACCGGTCATGCCAGCGCTGCGGAACAGCAAGAGATGTTGTCTTTGGCTAAACCAAGATTTGTGATGCCTATCGGAGGCGCTGATCGACATCGAGAACTGTTCCGTACCAGAGTGGCTCACAAACTTGGGTATAGTGATGAACAGATCATAATTCCTCAGACTGGAGAGATTGTATCTTTTTTTAACAAGAACTGGAAAATCGAGCAACAGATTAAGTTAAATCCAAAGATAATTGACGGCTTGGGCATTGGTGATGTAGGTCCGGTTGTGCTTTCAGACCGTTTGGCCTTAAGTGAGGCTGGTATGGTGGTGGTAGTAATACCAAGAGACCAGGGCTGTTTTCAATTGGGTAAAATAGAGGTTATTTCCCGAGGTTTTGTTTTTATGAAACAGGCTGATGAAGTGATCAAGTTTATTAAAGAGATTACTGTTGACGCGATTAAAGAAAACCCAGAATTAAAAGATCATGATTTAAGAAAAAAAGTAGAAAAAGAACTAAAAAAGAAACTATACAGGACTATTCAAAGAGAGCCAATTGTTATTCCAGTATTTTTAGATTAAATGTATTGTTGATGGTTGGTGAAGTAGTCTTGCGAAAATAAGTATTTACCCTATAATTATTATAGGATACATTTATTACATTCTTATGGGTAGACGCAAAAAGTCTAAACCAATTAAACTTAAGATTGAGGCCAACACACTCCATTCAATCGTGTCAATTTTTTTAATCTTGGTTGGGGTGTTGATCGCAATCTCTTTCACTGGTCAGGGCGTTGTCCTACAAAGTATCTACTCTTTTTTAACTCTTAAACTTGGCTTAAGTTTGCTATTCTTGCCTTTAATCTTTATTTCTTCAGGTTTGGTAATGCTCCAAACCAAATGGAAGTGGGCTGAGCCAAACGTGTTGCTTGGTGTGCTGATTTTTTCCATGGCCTTTAATATTGCCTTGCAAACAGGCGAGATCGGTCAGCAAACTTTTTTTAATATTGCCCGTTTGTTAAGTCCGGTTGGCACTTATGTGACTGCTGTGGGACTGATGATTGCCTCTATCTTAATTGCTTTGCAGTCTTCCTTAGTAGAGCTAGCGAACGCAATCAATAAATGGCTTGATCAGCTCAAAGATAAAAAGCTTAATAAAAAGGTTGAGAAGCAAAAAGAAAAATTAAGCTTGTTTAAAAGATTATCACTAGGCAAGAAAGAGAAACAACTTACGGTTAAACAGGTTAACTTAAAAGAGCAGGGAGTAGGTGATGACCAGACCGGCACCGCGGTAGTATCTGGGCAAGCATTGGCTCAATCATCTGAACAAAAATCCAGTTCTAAAGATGAGTTAAAAGATGGTCAAGATTTATTGACTCCGAGCAACTTACCATTGGTGTGGGATTATCCACCCCTGTCTTTACTATCTGAAACAAAGGGTGGAGAGGCTGATCGGGGCGATGTTAATCAGAATGCGGATATTATTGAGGGCACCTTAGAGTCATTTGGTATTCAAGCTTTTGTTAAAGAAGTAAACTTCGGACCTTCGGTCACCCAATATGCTTTAGAGGTCGCTCGTGGCACTAAACTATCAAGAATTACCAGCTTATCTACTGATTTAGCAATGGCTTTAGCAGCACCTACTGGGCAAATTCGTATCGAGGCGCCGATTGCTGGCCGTTCTTTGGTGGGTATTGAAGTGCCAAACCGCTCGTTCGAGTTTGTGACCTTGCGTGAAATTTTAGGTTCCAGTGTTTTAAAAAAGCATCCTTCAAAGTTAGCGGTCGGGTTGGGGATTGATGTTGCAGGCAACTCAGTAATCGCTGATATCTCCAAGATGCCTCATCTGCTGATTGCTGGCTCAACCGGATCTGGTAAGTCTATCTGTATTAATAATTTCTTAAGCTCATTATTGTTCAGGGCCAGCCCATCTGAGTTAAACCTAATCTTGGTGGATCCAAAGCGAGTGGAGCTAACTCAATATCAAGATATTCCACATTTAATTACGCCAGTGATTGTGGAACCGAAAAAAGTGATCTCTGCTTTAAAATGGACCGAGAGCTTAATGGAAAAGCGTTACAAACTGCTACAGGAGGTAGGGGTGAAAGATATTGAGGCCTACAACGAGCTCGCTGGTTTGTCTGCCATGCCAAACTTAATGATCGTGATTGATGAGATGGCTGATATCATGATGTTTGCTCCTGGAGATGTCGAGGCTTCAGTGACCCGTATCGCACAGATGGCTCGAGCAGTGGGCATTCATTTGATATTGTCTACTCAGCGACCTTCTGTAGATGTGATTACTGGATTAATCAAGGCTAACATTCCTGCTCGAATCGCTTTTCAAGTTAACTCATTAATTGACTCGCGTGTGATCCTAGACTCGGCAGGGGCGGAAAAATTACTAGGTCGAGGTGATATGTTATATCAGGCTCCTGATCGCGCTAAACCGATTCGTATTCAGGGCACTTTTGTCTCTCCTAAAGAAACCAAAGCCTTGATAGATTATTTAAAATCTCATGGTCAACTACCTCAGTATGAGGATGATGTCACCAGTAAATATAAAACTAATCAAGTGATTGATTTTGAAGGCGCAGATCAAAACGAGGCAAAAGATGAACTGTTTGATCAAGCGGTTCAGGTTTTTAACAATCGGGGCAAGGCTTCAGCATCATTACTACAAAGACGTTTGAGTATTGGTTATAATCGCGCCGCCAGGATCTTGGATAATATGCATGAGGCTGGGTTAATTGGTCCGCCAGAAGGCAGTAAGCCAAGAGAGGTGATCAAGGAGAAGGTTCAAGCCTATTTAGCTCAAGCAAAGGCTGACGAGGAATAAGGATTTTTTTCCAGCTATCTTGCGCTTTTAAATTTTTTTAAATCCTCTAAGTTCCCAATATCGATCGAGGTTTTTTGAGTGATGTGAGCATAAACCGGAAAGTTGTGTTGCAAAAGCCAGGGGATGATATTACCTGGCGAGTCCATATTTTTACCGGCTTGATAATATTTTTTAAGCAAACTTAAGGATTTTTGTGGAAAAATATAAAATGGAATAGCTTGATAATTGCTTTTTGGCTGAGCTGGCTTTTCTTCAAAACTTAAGATTTTTTGATCTTGACCAAGTTGAGCGCAACCATAACGATTGGCGATCATTTTTTTGCTCTGGCGAGTAACACAGGTAATAAAACAATCAGGATGTTGATTATATAACTTCACTAGATGAGGAATGATGTTCTCGGGAGTACGGTCACTGGCTAAAACCAAGATTGATTTATCCCACCAACTTAATTTATTTAGGACAAAAACTAGATCCCCAAGTGAGCCCAGTCTCTCCTTAGGATCATCAGTGCCATCATTGAGCATCTTGATCTTTAATCCTGGGTAGTTTTGAGCAAAATAATCTTGATAGTTATGAAAAAAACGGTTGTTTGAGACCAAAGCCCAATCTTCAACTTGTGGAACTTTTTGCAAAGAGCCAATAATCATGTCAGTGATTGATATATTTTTGCTGTTCTTAAACAAGCCTTTAGGCGTGCGCTCACCTATTTTTTTAAGACGAGTGCCATAACCAGCAGACAGCAAGAGGGTGTTTAAAGGGAGAGCTATTGACATGATGCAATTTTAACACGGAGGACACAGAAGAAGAACAGGCTTAAACTGAGTAATAATTTGTGGAGATGAGGGGTAATGAACCCCTGTCCGCTAACTAACTAGTCAACAACCACTACAGACATAGTTTGTTTTTGCGCAAGTGAAAAAAGTGAACAAACAAACTTTTTTTTCACAGCCATATTTTTTTGTCTTAGACTTACTTGCAATATGAGGCAAGTAAGTTGTCACACTGACTGGGTTTTCACCTATCAGCTCTCATCAGTGAGAAGAAACTAATAGATGCCTAATTACGCGTAGGCGTAAGCAGGAGCAGTGGTGCCAAAGAAACTTTGGACACCTTGTGCTATTCTGTTAACGATTTTGTTGACAGATGTTTTTTTGATCCTGTTTAACATCTTTTGATCAAAGATGGTCTGCAGTTGTTAAAGAGCTGTTACGTCAAAGCAATACATCCCCGCAACTTATGTATTATACGTCTTTTCTTTGTAAATTTCATCTGCAATCAGCTTTAGCTTCTTGCCACTGCCACTGTAATCAGGTTTAGCTTCTTGCCACTGCCACTGTAATCAGGTTTAGCTTCTTGCCACTGCCACGCCAACCACTACTTTTACTCCAGCCATTTTTAGCATCCGGGCACACTCGTTTAAGGTACTGCCTGTGCTCAGGACATCATCAACAATCATCACGGTTTTATTTTTAAGACAATGCTGAAAGCTTGCCTCAACCTCAAAAGTATCTTGTAAATTTGCCAGTCTTTGAGCAAAACTACTTTTTGCTTGTTTTGAGGTATGTTTTACTTTTTTAAGCACAGTTTTGGTTGGAGTTTTCATAATCCTACCCAAGCCTTCCCCGATCATCTGTGCTTGGTTAAAACCTCTCTCATTTAATCTTTTTTTGGAGATCGGTGCCCAAGTGATTAGATCACACTTTGGCAACTGTAAGTGGTTATAAAGTAGCTCTGCGAGCACTACTCCAATCTTTTTAACGTGTTGATATTTTAAACTTTTAATTAAATCAGAGATTGGCGGTTGATAAACAGCCAAGCTTAAGGCCTGATCTAGAAATTCTTGGCTAAAAAGATTGTTGTTGGCAGGTTGAGCATTAAAATGAATAAGTTGATAACACCGATGGCATAACAACCGACCATTTTTAGAACAACACACGCAATATGGCGGAACAATCAAGTTTAAGAATTTCTCAGTCAAGTTAGAGTTACCCATTAGTTGCTAAACTAGTTGTCAACTCTGAAATCAAGCTGAACTTGATTGTGTTGTATAATATGGCTTACCTCTAAGAGAACAGGTTTATAATCATAGGATCCGTAGCTCAGTTGGTTAGAGCGCTCCGTTCACATCGGAGAGGTCAGCTGTTCAAGTCAGCTCGGGTCCACATTAAGTTCCAGTTTAAGAATAAAAACTGTTTATATTACAACTTAATCATTATTTACAGATTATTTGACAAACCTATGACACTCAA
The DNA here is from genome assembly GCA_964502565.1 of uncultured Pseudomonadales bacterium. Classification (GTDB taxonomy): domain Bacteria; phylum Patescibacteriota; class Microgenomatia; order UBA1400; family PJMF01; genus CAYVBW01. The sequence continues at coordinate 19,885 of CAZCXA010000001.1, read as the reverse complement.
AGACCGTCTTGTTGTAGAAATGAAACAAGCCATGAAGGCTAAGGATCAACTGCGCCTTGATGTTGTTCGTTTGCTAAGAGCCAGAATTACAAATATCGAGATTGATCAAGGTGAGATTAATGACACGCAGGTTCAGCAGGTGGTGCAACAGCAGATTAAACAATGGAAAGACGCCTTGGTTGATTATGAAAAAGGTCAGCGTCAGGATTTGGTTGCAGAAGCTCAACAGAAGATTAAGGTGCTTCAGGAATTTTTACCTACTCAGTTATCTGATGATGAACTAAAAAGTATTATTGCTCAGGTTAAACAAGAAACCGAGCTTGATCAAGCTGGACCATTAATCGGTAAGGTCAAACAAAAGGTTGGCAATCAAGCTGAGGGATCCAAGATCGCGAGTTTAGTTCAGGAAATGTTGGGCAGTCATTAACGGTTTGATAAACATTTAAAATATTTCATGCAAACTAAAAAAGTTGGTCAAATTCTAGCTGAGGAACGGCAGAGGCAAAGCATCACTTTAGCACGCATGTCTCAATTAACCAAGATTAAGAAGGAGTTTTTGCAATATTTAGAAAACAATCAGTTTGACCAACTACCTCCAAGTACTTTTGTCAAAGGATATATTAAGGCTTATGCTCGTGTTCTAGAGTTAGATAACAAGTCTTTACTTTCCTTGCTAAGACGAGATTTTCAGGAGGATAACCAGGGTCAACTTCAGTCACGAGATTTTATCAGCCCAGTGGTTAGAAAACAGCGTTTATGGCATTCCGTGACCTTGGTTGGGGTGGTGGTCGCCACGATCTTTTTTTCTTTATTGGGTTATGTAGCTTGGCAATGGCATAACTTAAATAAACCCCCAAGGTTGGAGATCTATTCCCCCAGTGACAACGAGTTTGTTTCATCGCAAATTGTGGTGACCGGACAAACAGATGTTGAGTCAATGGTCAGCGTGAACGCACAACCGGTCGCACTTAACCCAGATGGCACCTTTCGTACCGAGGTTTACTTGCCCAAGGAAGGAGTTACAACCTTAACGGTTGAAGCGATTGATCAAAGAGGTAAAACTAACTTGAAGCAGATTACGGTTTATGTCAGGTTTTAAAGGTTAAGATTTAAAGGTTAAAAAGCATGCTTTAGAGGGTTAAAATAGACAGCAACCTTGCACATTTGAGTTATTTTTTTTCAGGCTAGGCTGTTGATTTTAGTTATTAAAGAAAACTATTTATAACCCTGTATTAAGGAGTGCTGTTTTATTTTTAACTTTTGAGTTTTTTGTTTCTGATGCTATTATTAAAGTTGCTGTAATAGAGTTATCTTGAGACAAATCTCGATATATTAATTATTAATCTTTTATGACAGAATTTTTACCAGTTTTATTTGCTATTGTCCTGGTTATTTTAACCGCTACCTTGGTTGCTGTGGGAGTACACCTAATCTTGGTGTTGAGATCTTTTCGTCAAGCTTTAGAAAAGATTAACTCTGTTTTTGATGAAACAGAAGAAAAGATTAAAGCTTTAACCGAGCCTTTAAAAAATTTAGCAGGCATCGCTACTGGAGTAAAAACAGGAGTTAAAGTCTTTGAAGGTTTTATTGGTTTTCTTAATAAGAAGAAAGATGACGACCCTCAATAATCTTATGACAAACACGGATCAAGAGAAGAAAAATCAATTTGCTATCGGTTTAGTCGTAGGCTTTTTATTAGGCTCAACCAGTTATTTTTTATTTAATACTGATAAAGGTCAGCAGTTAAAAGAAAACTTTAAAGAAAAATGGCAAGATGTGGAAACCGAGATACCATCTCTTGCTGAGTTTAAGATAGGCGATCTTGCTTTAAAAGATTTGATTAATGTTTTGTTGGGCTTTGACTCGGTTAAAAAAATCGGTCATAAAAAAACCAGTCTTATTCAGGAGGGCGGTCGACGTCAAAAAGGAGTTAAGAATCAAGATCTAAAGAAATTTAAAGGGATATAGCTGTAAAAAAGATATTTTACAGCAAACCAACTAACAGCAAACCAGCGGTCAGTTATTTTTACTTTAACATTCACTTTTATTTTTTTATTTTTTTTCTTTTAAATGCCAGAAACAATCCAAGAAGAACCATCAAGATCTCAGAAGTTATTTCCAATAATCATTGTCATTGGTATAGTTGCGTTCGGTTTTTTGTTTTACAGCTATAACCAACACAGTGATCTTAAAAAAGACTTTGCAAGTTTATTTGGTACGATCGGAGAGATCCGTCAAACAAATCCTTTTCAATTATCTACTTCAAATAATAGTGTCATTGAACATTATGAGTTTACAGCTGATAAGGCTGGTCAAACTCCGTTTTCACTGCTAACAAGCAATGCTGAGGTTGAGTATGACCAGCATGATTTTGGAGTGTTTGTAACGGCTATCAATCAACAACAATCGAGCGCTGATTACTACTGGGCTTTGTATGTAAATGACGAATATGCTCAAGTTGCATCAGATAAAATCGAGTTAAAAATTGGCGATAAGGTTGAGTGGCGCTGGGAACAAGTTCAGGCTAGTTTTAACGAATAAAGATTTATCTGTAGATTATGCATAACTTTTCATCCCCTCACAATAATCGGCATCCTTATTTAAAAAAACTCGGTTTAACTGTTATTGTTTTTTTGACTCGTTTTTTAAAGGTTTTACCAAACTTTAGTCCGGTAGGCAGTTTTGGGTTTTTTCAATCAAACATTTTACTTTTTTTTGGTCAAATTATCGTTTTTGACAAGTTTTTCTCTGGTTTTTACCCAGGCTTTATCTTTACTTATCTAGGTTTTGCCAGTTATTATTTTTGGGGTCGTTTGGCAAAAGGTCAGGTTAAAAAACAGGTGTTATTTTTACCGCTGGCCAGTTTTTGTTTTTTTATGCTTTCTAATCTTGGAGTTTGGTTTTTTTGGTATCCACGAACTTTAGCTGGATTATTGAGTTGTTATTTCGTAGCCTTGCCTTTTTATCGCAACACCTTACTTGGAGATGTTTTTTTTGGTGGATTGGCTATAGGCGCGCAAGTTTTAATGAAAAATTTTTTTTATAAAAAAACTCGGTCATCTTACCTAGCAGTAAGTTCTATAATTAAATAATTTTTTATCGTGCTCAGCTCAAATCAGCTTCGACAAAAATACCTAACTTATTTTAAAAACCTTGACCATGTTGTTGTGCCTTCATCTTTGTTGGTGCCTGAAAATGATCCCAGTACCCTTTTTACCACCGCAGGCATGCAACCGATGATGCCATATCTGCTAGGAGCAGATCATCCTCAGGGAAAAAGAGTTGTTAACTCTCAGCGTTGTTTTCGAGCGCTTGATATTGAAGAAGTGGGTGACAATCGCCACACTACTTTTTTTGAGATGTTGGGCAACTGGTCATTTGGTGATTATTTTAAAACAGAGCAGTTAACTTGGTTTTTCAAGTTTCTAGTTGAGGAAGTTGGTTTGCCTGTTGAAAGGTTGTGTGTGACTGTTTTTGCTGGTAGTGATAAATATCAAGTTGATGCAGATGAGGAGTCGGTAAAGATTTGGCAGGAGTTGTTTGCTAGTAAAGGTGTCACCGCCGGGGTTGGAAAAAATCCCTACCAAGAAGGTTTAAATGACAATCGCATTTTTTACTACTCGGCTGATAAAAACTGGTGGTCTCGCAGTGGCGATCCTGATGAGATGCCGGTTGGTGAACCCGGTGGTCCTGACAGCGAGGTGTTTTATGATTTTGGAGCCGAGTTTAAGTTTCATGAAAACTCCAAGTTTGCTGATCAACCTTGCCATGTTAACTGTGACTGTGGCAGATTTTTAGAGATCGGTAACAGCGTTTTTATGCAGTATCAAAAAACAGCAACCGGGTTTAAGGACCTGCCTCAGAAAAATATTGATTTTGGAGGAGGTTTGGAAAGGATTTTAGCTGCCAGTCATCATCAGCCTGATGTGTTTCAAACCGATTTATTTCTACCAATTATTCGAAAAATTGAACAAGAAACAAATCAAGAATATGCCAATAGCCCAGCAAACTTTCGCATCATTGCTGATCACATCAAGGCAGCTGTTTGGTTAATTAATGATGGGGTTAAACCTAGTAACAAGGATCAGGGCTACTTAGTGAGGCGTTTAATTAGACGAGCCGTTAGATACAGTCAGCATCTTTTTGAAGATTCTGAGTTCTTATTATCTTTAGTGCCTGTGGTGGCCGAGATTTATACCCAAGCCAATGTTTTATTAAAGCAAGATCAGTTGGCTATTGAAACCTTAATTCATCAAGAAGTTGAAAAATTTAAAAAAACACTTGGCAAAGGATTAAAAAGACTTAACAAGATTTTTGCTGATAATAAAGTTTTAACCGGCGAGATGGCGTATGATTTGTACCAAACCTATGGCTTTCCGTTTGAGCTAACCATTGAAGAAGCTCAGCAAAACAATATTACTCTTGAGGAAAATTTGCGACAGGAGTTTGTTACAGCTCAAGCCAAGCATAGCAAGTTGTCAAAAACTGGCGCCTCGCAAAAGTTTCAGGGTGGCTTAGCTGACAACTCTGATACTACCACGGCTTATCACACTGCCACTCACTTATTACACACTGCTTTAAGGCAGGTGTTGGGTGACCATGTCCAGCAAAAAGGATCGCAAATTACTCAGGATTGTTTGAGATTTGATTTTTCTCACAGCTCTGCCTTAACCAAACAAGAGGTTCAGCAGGTTCAAGACTTAGTTAATCAATGGATCGCGCTAGATTTGCCTGTTCAAAAAAAACAGATGCTAAAACAAGACGCATTACAATCCGGAGCTTTGGCGTTTTTTGTTGAACGCTATCCTGACCAAGTAGATGTGTATGAGATTGGTCAAGATAAGCCTATCTCAAAAGAGTTATGCGGGGGTCCTCATGTTAGCTCAACCGGCAAGATCCATAAGATCGAGATTTTTAAAGAAAAATCAATTGGTTCTGGAGTGAGAAGGGTTTACGCAAGATTTAGCAGTTAAACTCAGACCTCAAAACTCGCAAGAGCGCGCTCCAGCACCAGAAAACAGGTGTTCCAGGAGTAACTTGGAATAATTTTTTAAGAACTCACTGTCAATATTTTTAAGGCACCAATATTTTTAAGACAACAATATTTTTAAGGCACCAGTGGTTTTAAGCCTAGTGTGGTAAAACTCTACTCAATTTTTCACTAAGTAATAAATCTATTGTATAATTATCAATATGGGCCTGCCAAATCTTTTCTCCAAAAAAAAACCAGATAAAAAGAACCTGTTTATTCTTTCTTTAATAACCGATCAATCGATTCATTCTAGTCTGTGGCAAGTTTTTGAACAAAAAATTATTCTCTTAAGTAAATCAAAAGTAAGATATTACAATAGTACTGAAGAACAGCTCGTACAAATGGATGAAAGTTTGCAGGATTTAGGTGATAGATCAGAAGAAACTGACGAAATATTGTTTGCCTTTGAGCCGAGTTGGATCAAGAACAACAAGATTTCAGCAGAGCATGAAAAAGACCTTAAGAATCTTACCGAGTCGCTATCTTTAAAACCACTTGGGTTTGTGTCAACCACCGAGGCCGCACTTCAGCACTTGCTTAAGAATAACAGCTTTCTCTCTTCAATTGTTTTATATATTGGCGCTCAATCCTTAGATTTAATGATTGTACGCCAAGGCAAAGTGGCTGGTTCTTTATCAGTGGGGCGATCTGAGGATATCGTATCTGATCTTCAGGAAGCTTTAGCTCGCTTGGAGCAGAACTTTGCAACCAATGGCATCAAGCTTCCACCTAACATTATCTTGCTTTCAGCCGTGATTGATCCTGAAAAGTTAATACTTTATCAGCAACAGCTGTTTTCATTAAACTGGACACAAGATTTTAACTTTGTGCAGAAACCTATTATTGAGATTATCACTTCAGACCAGCTTTTGGACATCGTGACTAAATATTATGGGGAGGTAGTTGCTAAACAAAAAGGTTTAATTCCTCATGATGCAGAGATTGATTCGGTTCAAGCTGGATCGGCTGGTTTAGTGTCAGCAGTGCAGTTTTCCCAGATGAGTCAACCAGTTGATTCACAAGAACTGGCAGATGCTTTAAGCTCAGACTCGATCAACAGCGCACAAACTAGCCCAAGAGTGCCAACTGAACAACCTGAGCTTGAGCAACCAGACTTTGCGCGTAAAACCGAAGCAACGACTCAATCGTTATTGAAAACAGCTCAAGACGAAGAGGTTAACAACTTCAGGCCTGTTGAACTTGAAAAACCTGATGAAAAACAAGGTTCGAGTTTTGTTGAGATTGACACTGCTGGTAAAAAAAATAAGAAGAAAAAATTAGCTCTCAAGCCAGTTATAATTCTCAGTGTTGTTTTAGGCTTAGTCATCTCAGTGTTAGTATTTTACTTTTTGCTTAAAATGAACTATCAGGTTGAGGTCCAGATTGCTCCTCAAACAAAAAATTTAAGTAAAAACTCTGTGATTAGTTTGAGTTCTTCAGTTGCGCAATCAGACCCAGTTAACAGTCTGCTTAAAGCAGAAGTTATCACAGAGGAGGTTTCAGATAAAGATACTATTCAAACAACCGGAGTAAAGCCAGTCGGAGAAAAAGCTAAAGGTTTGGTGGTTATTTTTAACAAGACGAGTGAAGAAAAAACATTTGCTAAAAACACGATCTTAAAAACCGAGGATCTCGAGTTTGAGTTAGACGAGGAGATTACAGTACCTGCTGCTTCTATCGAAGAAGCCAAAGGTGGTGAGGCAGAGATGAAGGAGTTTGGCAAAAAGAGTGCCAAGGTGACTGCTCGAGAAATTGGGGTGGAAGGCAACATAAGCCAAAAAACAGATTTAAAAATTGCTGATTTTAGTGATAACACCTACTCTGCTCGAACAGAAAGTGATTTTACTGGAGGCTCAAGTCGAGAAATAAGGGTTGTGGCCGATGCTGACCACAAAGAGCTATTAGCTAACTTAAAACAAAGATTACTAAAACAAGCTCGAGAAAAGTTAGAAGATAATTTCAGTCAGGATATTTATATTGTGCCCACTGAAAATTATAAAATTGTTGAGCAAAAATATAGCGACGAGGTTGGTGAGGAACTTGAAAATGTTTCTTTATCCTTAACTTTGGCTGTAGAGGGTTTAAGTTACACCACAAGAGATTTACTAACTTTAGCTAAAAAGGTTTTAGAAAATGATATCCCAGAAAACTATCTTTTTATCGATGACAGCCTAAATGTTATTTCAAGGATTATAGATGATGAAGAAGACGCCTCTCAAACTCGGCTAGAGGTTGAGATTTCAGGAAAATGTCGAGCCGAGCTAGCTGAGCAAGATTTTCAAGCAAGGTTGATCGGCGTTTCCTTTGATCAAGCTAGCTCACTCTTAAGAGAAGAAGAAACCATTGATCAAGTCACATTTTCCCACTCACCTTCTTTTTCTGGACGATTTTTTAAGTTTTTACCCAATGACTCTAATCGCATCTCGATTAAAATTAAAGAATAGCAAAAAAAAGTTAGAGGTAAAAAGCTAAAAATTAAAAAGCGAGGTAAGCTCGTTACCAATTTTTTTCCGCCTCGCGCTTTTTAAGTTAAACTTTTAGTTCCAACTATGTCAAAACACGATAACTTGGGCATTGATCGTCAAGAGTTAATCAAACTGTATCGAGAAGCTTTGCTAAAGTTTGGTACCTATGAGGAGGTTGAGGCTGAGGTTTCAGCAAAACTAACCAGACTTATGGTAACCGAGCAGGTGGAACAGAATATTGACGATCAACACTGCCGTCAGGCAAAACTTTCAATACCCAGGGTTGTTAGATTTGGGGCAAGTTTTGTACCGATCTTTTTTATTGTGGTCGGTTTGTTTTTATTGGGAAGCGCAGTGATGCCGATCGCTAGCTTCTATTTAAAAAATTTATCAACAACACCCACCCTAATTGCGCCCATCCCACAAGATAAAATTTTAAGCATGACTCCGTTGGTGGTGGCGCAAACTACTATGGTGGGAGATATTACGCAGGAAATGGGTCAAGTTAGACGAGGTCCAGTTATTGTTGATGCTGAGTTGGATTACACCAATTTATCAAACTGGTTTGAAGATCAAGTGGTGATCGACCTAGTTAACCGCACGAGCTTGTTGTCTAAGCAAGTCGGAGAGTATGTTTTGGAGATCCCCAAACTTGAGGTTTATAACGCCACGGTTAAAATTGGTGGCACTAATCTTGATGAAAGCCTAATCCAATATCCAGGCACATCATTACCTGGAAAACCAGGCGCACCAGTTGTTTTTGGTCATTCTTTGTTACGACAGTTTTACAATCCTAAAGAGACTAACCCCAGACGTTATAACACAATTTTTAGTACAATTATGACACTTGAGCCAGGTGATCGAGTTTTTTTAACTTACGGCGATGTTAAATATACTTATGCAGTGATTGATAAAACAGAGGTTAAGCCGAGCGATACATATATCTTGTCTCAAGATTACAGCAGTCAGCAGTTAAAACTGGTTACCTGCGTGCCAGAAGGAACCTATTTAAGAAGGGGAGTGGTCACAGCCCAGTTAGTAAGAGAATAATTAGTAAGAGAATAAAATATAATTATGTTTTTTGATAACCAGAACCAGAAACTACTTGCGATTGATTTTGGTACCAAAAGAATTGGTTTGGCAGTTTCTCAGGGTCCGCTGGCAGTGCCTTTGGTAGTCATTGATTACCAAGAAGAGGCTGAAGCAGTCCGTCAGATTGCTCAAGTTTGTACTCAACACCAAGTTACTCAAGTAATCTTGGGTATTTCTGAAAAAGAAACTGCTGAAAAGACGCGTCAATTTGGTCAACAGTTACAACTGAAGATATCTCAGCCAATTATTTATGTTGACGAGACCTTGTCCTCTAAAGAAGTCGAGAACAGGTTTAAACTAAGAAAAAAACCTTTACCAAAAAAACTTGATCATTATGCAGCTGCTTATATTTTAGAACAGTGGCTTGAGGAGCAAAAATAAAACTAAGGCTATTTATCTGGAGATTTTTTCTTCAATCTCTTCCTTTTTAACCTTAATTTATTTAAATATGTTATACTAAAGGATTACCTTGTATCTTGAAAAGATAGTATTTTTTTCAACACAATTTTTTCAAGGTCTTTAACTGTTAACTGCAAAAACTTAACTTTCGCACTCAAAACCCCAAAAATTTTTATTCCATTATAAAAATCATTCAATTATGAAATTAAAAAAAAATAAAATTTTGCGTTTGGTATTAATTGTCGGCGCAATCTTAGCCTTTGTTTTAACTTCAGTAATAGTTTTTGGCTTCTCTTTGCTTCAGGCTCCTGATTCAACCAACAACCAGTTAGAAAGATTTGTTATTGCTAAAGGTGAGCCGGTTGCTTTAATCGGCGATAAATTAAAAAAGAAAAATTTAATTAAAAATAGCTATGTTTTTAAGATTTACTATCAGTTAAATCAAGATAATTTTAAGATTCAAGCTGGCAGTTTTGAGCTTTCCCCTGCGATGGATGTAGCCACAATTTTAGAGATATTAAGTGATGGCACAGATGATATCTGGATTACTTTTCCCGAAGGGATGAGAAGAGAAGAGATTGCTCAAAGTTTAGAAAAATACTCGTTGATTAATTATAATCAGGAAGAGTTTTTAGCTCAGACAGTTGCCCTTGAAGGCCAGCTTTTCCCTGACACATACTTGGTTCCAAAAGAAGTTACGACTCAAGCCCTGATTAATTTAATGCAGAATACTTTTGAAAAAAAGATTGCTTCTTTGCAAACTCAGATTGAGCAATCTAACTACTCGTTTAATGAGCTGTTAACAATGGCTTCTATCTTAGAAAGAGAGGCAAGAGGATCAGAGCAGTTACAGCAGGTCTCTAATATTTTATGGAAAAGGCTAGAGATAGGTATGCCTTTACAAGTAGATGCTACCTTACAGTATGCTAAGGGTTATGATGAAACGATTGGAAGTTGGTGGGCAACTCCTTTGGCTGAAGACAAACAGCTTAACTCAAGGTTTAACACCTATCTAAATCCAGGATTGCCCCCTCGTCCTATCTGCAATCCTGGCTTAGAGGCGATTACGGCTTCACTAAATCCTCGCTCCACAGAGTATCTTTTTTATATTCATGATAAACAAGGCAATGTTCATTTTGCCAGAACTCTTGAAGAACATAACAATAATATAAATAGGTACTTGCGTTGAGAAAATGATACTGATAAAATACGCTCTTATGTTAGCTGGTGGGTAAATTTTAAATTAAAATTCAAAAGTTAAAAGTTTAGCCAAGTAGAAAAAATTTTTAGGCAGTTTTTTATTGTTTTTAAACTTTACTTTTAACTTTTGAGTTTTTACTTTTTTACTTTTTACCTTGAATTTTTATTTTATTTTCCAAGCCAGTTTTCATAAGAGAGCAAATCTAAGCTCTTCGATCTAGTTTTTTTGATGCCTTTGTGACTTAATGTCACTTTTTTATTTCGCCAGAGTCTATTTTAAAAAAACATAATTAAAAAGGAGCCTCCTTCATGATAAATAGTCAAAGACAACATTGGGGCAAACAACACACTGTTTTGCCCGAACTTGATTTAATCGGTTTGCAGATTGATAGTTATGAAGATTTTTTGAAGAATGGCATTAAATCTGCTTTAGAACAAGTGAATGCAGATAAAGGAATCGAGGATTATACAGGCAAAAATTGGCTATTAAAATTCGGCGATTATCGATTTAATGAGCCTAAATACTTGGTTGAAGAAGCAAAGGCTAAAAACTTAACCTATGAAACCTCACTTTATGTTGAGGCTACTTTAGTTAACAAAAGAACTGGCGAGCGTCGCATCCAAGAAGTATTTTTAGGTGATATTCCTAAGATGACGCCAGTCGGGACCTTTGTTATTAACGGTATTGAGCGAGGCATCGTGACTCAGCTAGTTCGTTCTCCAGGAGTCTTTTTTTCGGGTGAAGAGTATCGCAATACAGGCGAGGTTTATTATATGGCAGAACTAAGACCGATGAGAGGTTCTTGGATCGAGATCGCGGTTAGTCGACGTCACGTGATTACAGTCAAGATCGACCGCCGACGCAAGATTCCAGCCACAGTGTTACTCAGAGCTTTTGGTTTAGAAACCGATGAGCAGATCTTAGAACTTTATAAAGACATCTCAAAAGAAGACAGTTTTAACTTGATTGAAAACACCTTGGCTAAAGATGATACCTATACAAAAGATCAAGCCTTAATTGAGATTTATGAAAAGTTGAGACCTGGTGAACCAGCCACTGTGGAGACCGCGCGCGATTATTTTAAAACACATTTTTTTGACGAAAGACGTTATAACCTTGGGAAAGTTGGTCGTTACAAACTTAACCGGAGATTAAAGATTAATGTTGATGAAGAGTTAACAGTTTTAGATAAGCAAGATATTATCGAGACTATTAGGTACTTAATTGGTTTGCAAAATGGACAGGGTAAAGTTGATGATATTGATCACTTAAGCAACCGTCGCGTGCGTCGCATTGGTGAACTAGTGAGAGATACCGCCTTTAGAATTGGTTTAATTAGACTTGAAAAGTCTATTCGAGAAAAAATGTCTTTAACCAAGACCGATTCTAACTTAACTCCTTCGGCTTTGGTTAATGCTCGGCCATTAATTGCTACAATCTCTCAATTCTTTAGACGCAACCGTTTATCCGCGATTTTAGATCAAACCAATCCTCTCTCAGAAATTGATAACTTACGTCGTTTGTCAGTTTTGGGGAGCGGTGGCGTTACTAGAGAAAGGGCTGCTTTCTCTATGAGAGATATTAATGTTTCTCAGTACTCCAGAATTTGTCCGGTTCGTTCACCCGAGGGTCCCAATATTGGTTTAGTCACTTATTTAGCCCTATATGTCAGGGTTAATGACTTTGGATTTTTAGAAGCACCGTATCGTAAAGTAGTGAAGGAAGATGGCAAGATGAAGGTAACTGATGAGATTGTATATATGTCTGCTGATGAGGAAGAAGATTATAAGATTAGTCATGCTGAGTTAGATCTTGATAAAAATAATTATATAAATAATGATTGGGTAGCTTATCGACACAATAATCAGTTCCAAGAAGGTCCTGTGACCGAGATTCAGTTTATTGATATTGCTCCACGCCAGGTGGTGGGCACCTCTGCTTCACTTATTCCTTTTATTGCCAATGATGAGGCCAACCGCGCCTTGATGGGTAGTCATATGCAATGTCAGGCTGTGCCGTTGATAAAAGCTGAAGCTCCTATCATCGGAACCGGTATGGAAAGTATTGTGTCTCGTTCCATGAACCGCACCCTTGACGCGGTTCACGGCGGAGTGGTGGAGTATGCTGATGGCAATCAGGTCATTGTTGCAGTTAATAAATCAGAGCTAAACTCAGCGAAAAAGTATTATCAAGCTGGTTTGGCTAATAATAATGGGGTAAAGTTCGAGGATGGTAAAGAAATCTATCAAATTAAAAAGTTTGTTAGAACCTCTCAAAGCACCTGTTATTCTCAAAAGCCGGTGGTTAATACCGGCGACCGTGTTAAAAAAGGTGATCTCATTGTTGACGGTCCAGCCTCTGATAGTGGTGAGTTGGCTTTAGGCACAAACTTAACAATTGCCTATGCTTCTTTTGATGGTTTGGGCCATGAAGATGCCATTGTGATCTCTGATCGTTTAGTAAAAGAAGATTTATTAACCTCGGTTTATATCAGCGAGCATGAAGCCCAAGTGATGGACACTCGTTTGGGTCCAGAAGAGTTAACCAATGATATTCCCAATGTTTCAGAAAACTATTTAGCTAACTTAACTGAAGATGGTATTGTTAGGATTGGTAGTGAGATTGAATCTGGTGACATCTTGGTAGGCAAGGTAGCACCTAAAGGTGAAACCGAGCTGAGTTCTGAAGAAAGATTGTTAAGAGCCATTTTTGGTGAAAAATCCAAAGAGGTTCGTGATACTTCTTTAAGAATGCCACACGGAGAAAAAGGGACAGTGATTGATGTGCAAGTTTTAGACCGCGACCAAGACGACGAGCTCAATCCCGGTGTTTTAAAACAAGTGACAGTGAGAGTGGCTGAAAAAAGAAAGATCAAGGTTGGTGATAAGTTGGCCGGACGTCATGGGAACAAAGGTGTTATCTCAAAGATTGTGCCGGTCGCGGATATGCCTTATTTAGAAGACGGCACACCGATTGATGTCATCATTTCACCTTTATCAGTTTTGGCAAGAATGAACTTAGGTCAGTTGTTGGAAGCCCATTTAGGTTGGGCTGCGCACAAACTAGGTTACAAGGTGGCCTTGCCGGTTTTTGAGACTTTTGATGAAGCAAAGATTTGGCAAGAGTTGGAAAAAGCTGGTTTGCCAACTAGCGGTAAAGTACAACTCTATGATGGTCGTACTGGTGAGCCTTATCGCGAGCAAACAGCGGTGGGTGTTACCTACATGTTGAAGTTGGTGCATATGGTTGATGATAAAGTGCATGCCAGATCTACCGGACCTTATTCTTTAGTGACTCAACAGCCTTTGGGTGGAAAAGCGCAAATGGGTGGTCAAAGAGTGGGAGAGATGGAGGTTTGGGCTTTAGAGTCTCATAAGGCTGCTTATACTCTTCAAGAAATGCTCACCATCAAATCTGATGATGTCGGTGGTCGCTCCAAAGCCTTTAAAGCTATGGTTAAAGGGATTGATATTCCAGCTCCAACCGTGCCTGAATCATTCAAGGTTTTAATCAGTGAGCTCAAGGCTTTGGCTTTAGATATTATTCCTTTGGACTTGAAAGTGGCTGATGACCCTGAAGAAGTTGAGGAGGTCATTATTGATGATGAGGATTTATCATTTGACGACAAAGACATCCTTGAGGATGACGAGTTATCACTTGATGATAAAGAAACCGAAGAAAAAGAAGATATAGAAACTGAGTCAGAAAACACAGTCAGAGAGACCGAGCTTACTCAAGATGAGGATGAGCCTGGTTTTAATGATAAGGATATCGAGGATCTTGGTGATGATCTAGATGATGAGATCGATGAAGAAGAAATAGCTGATGAGGATCTGAAGATTGATGACAACGATGAGTCAGATGATGAGTCAGAAAAGGATGAACAAGATGAAGATGAGCAAGAAGAAGCTTAACAAGAGGAAGATGAGCAAGAAGAAGCTGATACAACCTCAACTAACAACGACACTAGAGAATAAAAACATTTATAACGCACCTATAAAACTTTATGAAAAATATTGTCGACTTCTCAGCTTTACAAATTAAGATTGCATCTCCAGAGGATATCTTAAGTTGGTCTTATGGTGAGGTCAAAGATCCTGAAACCATAAACTATCGATCTCTTAAGCCAGAAAAAGATGGTTTGTTTGATGAAAAGATCTTTGGTCCAGTTAAAGACTACGAATGTCACTGTGGAAAGTATAAGCGACGTCGTTACAAAGATATTATCTGTGATAAATGCGGAGTTGAGGTTACTCATTCCAGAGTAAGACGGGAGAGAATGGGTCATATCGAACTTGCATCTGAGGTGGCACATGTTTGGTATTTTAAAGGCGCTCCGTCAAGATTGTCTCGCTTGATCGATGTTTCTCCAAGGGATGTGAGTAATGTTATCTACTTCTCGCAATACATTGTCTTGTCAGTAGATAAAAACGCGAAAGCAAGTATTTTAGACAATCTAGACATTGCTCAAATCGAGGCTGAAGAAAATCTTCGTCAACAAGCCAAAGAAACTATCCAAGAAATCAAAAAGATTTTACAAGCTGATCAGAAAAAATTAAAGGAAAAAATCTCAAAAAAAGAAACACTAGAAATTAAACTTGAAGAACTGACACTTAAGTCAAAAAAAGCCATTGTTCAAATTAAAGAAAACTTAACTAAACAGGTTGAGCAAAATACCGAGATCTACGAAACCATCAAAAGCATGGTTAAAAATATCAAGAAAAAGTCGGTTTTAACCGAGGATGAGTACATTAAATTAATTGATTATAACGCAGAAAGTTTCATTGAAGTTGGAATGGGAGCGGAAAGTATCTTAAAGTTAGTTAAAGAAATTGATCTTGAGGCTTTAGAAGACAGCCTCCGCCAAAAGATTGAAGAGACTAAAAGTAAAACCAAATCAGCTGGCTATATTAAAAGATTAAGAATAGTTGAAAGTTTTAAAAAAGCTGGAGTTGATCCCTCCTGGATGTTTATCAAGATTCTACCGGTTATTCCTCCTGATTTAAGACCAATGGTACAGTTGTCTGGAGGTAGGTTTGCCTCTTCTGATCTCAATGATTTATATCGAAGAGTGATCAACCGTAACAACCGGTTAAAACATCTCATCGGCTTAGGGGCTCCAGATATTATTTTAAGAAATGAGAAAAGAATGCTTCAGGAAGCGGTTGACTCATTGATTGATACCAAGGTTGCCACTCGACGCCAAACTCAAAGACTACCATTAAAATCTTTGTCAGATATGCTGAAAGGCAAAAAAGGTCGCTTCCGCAGAAACTTGTTGGGCAAGCGAGTAGATTATTCTGGTAGAAGTGTCATTATTGTTGGTCCGGAACTGCGGTTAAATGAGTGTGGTATTCCAAAAGATATGGCTCTAGAAATGTTTAAGCCATTTGTTTTTCATGAGTTAATCTTACAAGGTTCTGCGCCAAATGTTAAAAGTGCTCGTAACTTGATTGACCGTCGTGAACCTGAGGTTTATGATGCACTAGAAAAGGTGACCAAAAACCACCCTGTGTTGCTCAACCGTGCCCCAACCTTGCACAAGCTGGGTATTCTTGCTTTTTATCCCAAGTTGATCGATGGCAAAGCGATCAAGATTCATCCCTGTGTTTGTTCAGGCTACAATGCTGATTTTGACGGTGATCAAATGGCTGTTCATCTACCTTTAACCAAGGCTGCCCAGCAAGAATCGATTGACTATATGATGGTTAGTAAAAACCTGCTTAAACCAGCCAACAGTCAGCCAATTACCGTGCCTAACAAAGAGATGGCTATGGGTGTGTATTATCATACTCTTATTGATGAAAGTTTAACCGAGCATAAGAGTGTTTTTGCTAATGAAGATGAGGCTTTTCATGCTTATGCGGTTAATCTTATTGATTTACATCAACCAATTAGAATCAGGCTTAATAAGGGTGGGCAATCAAAGATAATTAGAACCACTATCGGTAGAGTTGAGTTCAATCAAATTTTACCCGATAGTATGGCTTTTATTAATGAAGCCATAGGCTCAGAAAAGATCAAGGAAATCGTTACCGAGGCGATCGAGTCTTTAGAGGAAACAGAAATTGTTGATATTATTGATGACATTAAAGATTTGGGCTTTAAGACCGCGACTTTATCTGGGATTTCTGTTGGAGTGACAGACTGTGTGATTGAAAACACTAAAGATAAGATTATTAAAGAAGCTAACCGTAAGTCAGAAAATCTACACGACAACTATCAACAAGGCTTGATCACTGATGAGGAAAGAAAAAAAAGTAACTTTGATATTTGGATGAGCACTACTCAGGAAGTGGCAGATTTAACCTGGGAGTCATATGATCAGGATAATGCCGTAAAGGTGATTATTGATTCTGGGGGGACTCGTGCCTCTAAGGATCAAGTAAAACAACTCGCTGCGATGAGAGGTTTGGTGGTTGATCCTTTGGGCAATATTGTTGAGATGCCGATAAAATCTAACTTCCGTCAGGGTTTGTCTATTTTTGAGTATGTTAACTCTGCCAGAGGTTCTCGTAAAGGTTTAACCGACTCAGCTTTAAAAACAGCTGACGCTGGTTATTTAACTAGACGTTTGGTTGACGTTTCGCATGATTTAATCATTCGTATGGAAGACTGCGGTACTGACCAAGGCATTGAGATAAAACGCTCAGACCGTTCTGAAGCCTTTGAAAATCGAATTAAAGGCAGAATTATTTTAGAAGATATTAAGGTTGGTAATAAAATCTTGATTAAAACTGAAGAGATGATTACACCCAAGATCGCACAAGAAATTGGGAACTCGGCAATAGAAAAGATAAAGGTTCGCTCTCCTTTAACCTGTGAGGCCAGAAAAGGCTTATGTGCTAGATGTTATGGTCGAGATTTTTCTAGTAGAAAACTGGTAACGGTTGGCACTCCTGTTGGAGTTGTGGCAGCTCAATCTATCGGAGAACCAGGTACTCAGTTGACCATGAGAACCAAACACTCGGCTGGTATCGTTGGTTTGGACGTGACTCAGGGTTTGCCTCGTGTCGAAGAACTGTTTGAAAATAGAGTGCCTAAATCCAAGGCAATTATTTCTCGCATTGCTGGTAAAGCAAAGGTTGCAGAAAAGGATGGAGAGAGGGTTGTTGAGATTAAATCCACTACCGATGATGAACTCGACGTTCATATTTTGCCCATCAATGCCAAACTGTTAATCGAGGACAAGGATCTGGTTTATGCTGGTCAGAAGATCACGATGGGTTCGATTGATCACAGTCAGCTCCTAAAGATTAAAGGTCTACTGACAGCCCAACTCAATATTGTTGATGAACTGCAAGCTGTTTATGAATCACAAGGAATTGGTATCAATGATCGCCACTTTGAAACGATCGTAAGAAAAATGGGCGATAAAGTAAGGATTAAGGAATCCGGAGACACAACCTTTTTAATTGGTGAAGTCGCGGTTAGAAGTAACTTCTTAGACGTTAATGACGACACTTTATCAGCTGGTGGTGAACCAGCTGTTGCTGAAGTGTTGTTGCTGGGTATTACCAGAAGTGCTTTATACACAGACTCCTGGTTATCAGCAGCCTCATTTCAACACACCAAAAGAATATTAACCAAAGCTGCTTCTAACGGAGCTATTGATTATCTCGAAGGATTAAAAGAAAATGTTATTATCGGTCGTTTAATCTCAACTTCACCTGAAAGAGCAGGGATTGAGGCTTAGCAGTGAGAAAACTGATACTGCAAAAAGTTACTCGGCGTGATACAATAAAAAACTCGAAAGTTCACAGATTAAGATTAAAGCTTGAGCTAGCGAAAGATGCTGTAGGTTTTATCTCGCTAGAGGCTTGCTTTTAACTTTTTAATTTTAAATTCTGAATTTATATTATGCCAACAATAAATCAACTGATCCGCAAGGGTCGCACAAGAAAAACCAAAAGCGTTAAAGCTACTGCTTTGAGAAAAAACTTTAACACGATTACTGGTCAAACAACAAAAGGCTCTAATCCGCAAAAACGGGGAGTTTGTACCGTGGTTAAAACCATGACTCCAAAAAAACCTAACTCTGCGTTAAGAAAAGTGGCTCGGGTAAGATTATCAAATAAAGTTGAGGTGACCGCGTATATTCCAGGAGAAGGCCACAACTTAGCTGAGCACAGTATTGTTTTAGTTAGAGGAGGTAGAGTTAAAGATTTACCAGGAGTCAAGTATCATATTGTTCGCGGGGTTTATGATTGTGCCGGAGTGGAAGGTAGAAAATCAAGTCGCAGTAAATATGGTGTTAAGAAATCTTCTCAGTAAAATCTTTCACAGTATTTATATGATTATCTAAAAAAATATGCGTACTCAAAAAAATTATATTCGAGAGATTCAACCTGACTTAAAATACCAGTCTTTGCTGATCGCGAAGTTGATTAATCGTTCTATGAAACAGGGTAAAAAAACGATTGCGCAAAAACATGTTTATCAAGCTTTAGAAACCGTGGCTAAATCAACAAATTTAACCCCTCAAGATTTAATGAAAGAGTTGATTGAAAAGATAGCTCCTAAGGTTGAGGTTAGAACTAGGCGTGTCGGGGGAGCCTCATATCAAGTGCCGGTCCCTTTACAACCAAGACGTTCTACTTCTTTGGCTATCCGCTGGCTAGTTACCGAGGCCAACAAAAGACCAAATGCAAAATATCATACCTATGGTGAAAAGTTGTCAGCTGAAATGATGGATGCATTAAAAAATGAAGGCGGAGCTATTGACAAGCGAAACAATGCTCATCGCATGGCAGAGGCTAACAAGGCTTTTGCTCATTTCAAATGGTAGATTAGAGCTAGAGTTAAAACTAAAAACTCAAAAGTGGTGAAAAATGGTTGACTCGTTTTTGCCACCTGGCAAGCATTTTTTAACATTTGAGTTACTTTTTATTTTTTTTATATGTCTGAAATAAAACAAAACCACAAGCAAGTTCCATTAGAGCGAATCCGAAATATCGGTATTATTGCCCATATTGATGCAGGCAAAACCACCACGACCGAGAGAATCTTGTTTTACACTGGTCATAACTACAAGATTGGTGAGGTTGATGCAGGTGAAGCTACTATGGACTGGATGGATCAAGAACAGGAGAGAGGGATCACCATTCAGTCTGCTGCCACCACCGCGTTTTGGCAACAGTATTTTGAGTCTCACCTCCCTAAAACAGATTATCGTATTAACATTATCGATACGCCTGGACACGTTGATTTTACCGCTGAGGTTGAGCGGTCATTAAGAGTTTTAGATGGCGGAGTCACTGTTTTAGATGCAAGCGAAGGTGTTCAGTCTCAATCTGAAACCGTATGGCGTCAAGCTGATAAGTACCATGTTCCTCGCATCTGTTGGGTAAACAAGATGGATAAACTAGGTGCGGATTTTGAGATGACTGTCCAGGATATCCGTGATAAATTCGGGGCAACTCCAGCAGTAATGGTTCATCCCATGGGTGCAGAAGATAAGTTCCAAGGCGTGATTCAACTTTTAGAAGAAAAAGCTTTATTTTGGAAAGACTCCTCAGCAGAAACTGAAGCAGAAATTAAAGATATTCCTGAAGAATATTTAGCTGTTGTAAAGGAAAAAAGAGCACAGCTGATTGAGTTAATTGTTGAAACAGATGATACCTTAATGGAAAAGTATCTAGAGGGTCAAGAAATCTCGGTCAATGAGTTAAAGGCTACTTTAAGAAAAGCCACTAT